>CAZSPX010000032.1:0-18930 GCA_964608885.1 uncultured Anaerolineaceae bacterium
CTCATCAGGCACAGCGCCAGCCCAAAGGACAGCCCCTCCGCGGGAGTGAGCCGCTCTGCAGCCAGAGGCCGCTTCGAGGTCCGCTGCATGTGACGGTCCAACTCGCGGTCGATAAACTGGTTCAGGGCAGAGGAGCCGCCCGCCGCCAGCGCGCCGCCGAGGAGAGTCCAGCCTACCAGGGGTAACGGGGGCCAGCCTCCGTATCCCGCCACCAGGCCGGCGAGCGTTGTCGCAAGCAGCAGGCCTACGATCAGGGGTTTGGTGAGGATGAAGAAATCCTTGAGGCGCTGCTTCCCATCCAGCACGGGGAGGCGCTCCGGGTCACCTGCCTGGAGACCCGAAACCAGCGCCAGCACAGCCAGTGCGATCCAGAGTGAAGTGGCAGTCAGACCGTGCAAAATCTCAAGGTGACGCGGATACCCACTGGTGGCACCCAGGGCGCCAATAAAAGCCTGGCCGAAGAACAAGACGCCCGTGACGGTCGTGAGCGGCAGCAGGAGGGCGTTCTCACGCTGCTCGCGCCAGGCCTTGCGCAAGATGCCAAGCATCAGGAGAGCCGCCAACGCCACAAGCCCTCGATGGATGAACTGCATCCATCCCTGGGGCTGCGAGGGCCAGCAGACGGGCCAGCCGGAACAGTAGGCAGCCGAACCGCTGACCGCCACCATCCGCCCGACAACGGTAAGGGCCAGGACCACGACCAACAGGGCCAGGATGCTCCGGGCGAATGAGGATCTGAGGGAATACTTCATCCCTTCTTCTCCTGTCTGCGAAGATAGAAAAACGGATAGCCGAAAAACAGCAGTGCAGCAAAAATGAACCACTGCCCTGCGTAGCCCGCATGGGGGCCTTCAGAGATCTCTATCTCGGGCTGGAAAGGAATCGGAGGGGCTATGTCTCCGGGTTGGGGATCAGGCTGCAAATAGACCGGCAGCAAACGATATGGAAGCTGCCTCCCAATGCGATCCAAATTAACAGCATTCCAGATATCCAAACGCATCTGGCCGGGGGTGAGGGTGGGGTCTGGAAGACCTCCCAGCTCAGCCTTGGCGCTCCCCAGACGCAGGATGCCCTTCACCTTTACGGTTCCCGGTTCGTCGTACCGCCTCCAACTGTCGGGATTGTCGTTCCCCTCGGCGGGGATCCATCCACGGTCCACCAATACCGCCAGTCCCTCCCGCAGGACGAGGGGCGTGACGAGGTGGTATCCATACTCGTTGTCATTGTACTGGTTGCGCAAGGCCACCTGATTCTCGAAATCATACTGTCCAACGGCGCTGGCGTCGCGGTATTCAAGCGAGGCAAGTTCCTGATCCGCCGACTCATTAAGATCAAGGCGGGGTTCCGCGCGCACAGCCAGGTAATGAGCATTAAAGGCCCGGCGCTGGGACAGCCGGTCAAGCTGCCATATTCCCAGGCGGACGCACAGGGCGGCCCCCGCAAAGACCAGCAGGGTGGTCAGGATCCACCTGGGAGAGAACATGCGCAATAGAAATTTCATTCGGATGGCTTCGCTCTTTTCCGCGGAACGAGGAGAATGCTGTACACGGCAAAGATCGCGCCCATGGGAAAACCGGCAAAGAATATGCCCTGCAGGCGCGTTCCCAGCGTGACCGGCGGGTTAACATCCACGCCCAGGTATTTGGAGGGCTGGAACGAACACTCGAAGGCAAAGCTTTCCTGGTTTTCCAGTTTCATGCTGGCCGAGGTGCCGGCCGGGATCCAAAGCGACCCCAGCTGGTGGTCCACCACATCCTGGTTGACGACTTCAAGGGTGTCACCCACTACAAAGGACATATTCGAGGGAATGCTCGGAGGCGCCTCGCCTGCGGACACACGTTCCGCGGTACCAGCAGGGATCACAAGCTCAATCCGCTGCGGCTCACGATTCTCGCGTTTGAGCATCTGATAAGCAGCTTCCGTCAAGATTCCCGCCAAAATAATGCCCAGCAGCATGGAGGCCGCCACGCGAATCAGGATCGTTCCGGGCTTCATTTCATCCCTCCCTGCTATTTTTCACCACATCCGCCATGTGCAATTCAGCCTTCATCAGCAAGCAGCTGCAAATCATGAAGAATATCCTGCCAGGTGGCATCGTAATTGATGGACAGCCGAAGATTCCCCTGCGCATCTATGACAGTAACCCGAGCCGTATGGCTCACGTCATAGTTGCCCTGTGCATCCTTCTGTCCCAGTTCCCGAAAGACCCCGTATTCATTCCAAACCTTTTCCAGCTCGGCGGGTGACCCCGAAAGACCCAGAAAGGAGGGATCGAACGCGGCTGCATATTCCTGGACCACCTGGGGGGTGTCCCTTTCCGGGTCCACCGTGATGAAGACCACCTGGAAATCCTTTGACTTGGCGCCCAGCTGGGAGACCGCCAGTTTCAGATTGGCCAGTGTTGTCGGGCATACATCCGCGCAGTGGGAGAAACCAAAGAAAAGCAGGACATTCCGGCCCTTCTGATCTTCCAGGCGGAATTGGCCGCCGTCCGCAGTGGGCAGGGTAAAGCTCGCAGCCGGCCTGGGCTCGTATACGGTCGCGTAGAATTCCGGAGGCCGGGCCAGCAGAGTGGTAAGAACAGTTGCCAGAACGATCAATCCCAATATCCCCACTCCCACCCAGATCAATTTACGATCCATGCCTCTACTCCTCCAACATTTCGGGGCGACCCCCGGCCGCCCCGACAAGCTCTCTTCCGTACTTACTTATACCAGAGTCCCAATAGGCCCGCTAGATGATGGCTTTGCCGATCAGGTACAGCGCGGGATAGAAGAAAATCCACACCACATCCACAAAATGCCAGTACACGGCCGCGGCTTCCACCGCCCAGTGCTTCTCTTCGGAGTACAGCCCGCGCCGGGCGTTAAGCAGCACGACCAGCAGGAAAATCAGGCCGGTGAACACGTGAAAGGCGTGCATGCCGGTCATCATGAAGAAGACCGCCCCCGGAGCACCCGAATCGGGGGTCATACCCTCGTGAATGGCAAGCCGCCATTCCACCAAAATGACGCCAAGTAAAAAGCCCAGCCCCAGCAGGAAGGTGATCAGCGTGTTCGAGATGAAAGCCTTGCGATCCCCATGCGCCATGGCGGTCTCGCCACGATTCATGAAGAAGGAGGATATGAGCAGCACAGCCGTCACCACCAGCCCCAGGACCTGGTTAAGCTCCGGGCGGGAGAGGCCCAGCAGGTTGATGCGGGTGACCATCAGGCCGCCGAAGACAAAGGAATCTGAGAGCAGGAACAGCCACAGACCCAGACGGTTGGTACCGGTCTTGTAGCCGAAGGAGTGGCGATCATTCGCCCCCTCGTCCTCGTTCAACCGGTAGATATGCATATAGTAGTAGAGCACCAACCCGGCCTTGACAAGGGCCAGGATCGCCAGGAGCGGCGCGCTCTTCATTGTCACTGCAACAAAAAACTCCAGCCCCGTCAGAACCGCCAGATAAACGAAGATCAAGACTCCCCGGCCCATGGCGGCTGCCTTATCCTGTAGATGTGTCATCGAATTCTACCCTTTTTCGGTGTCAATAAACCGGACATATTGTGAATTGGCCAGGCCGTAATCGTATGGTTCCCCGACCACTTCGAATTCCCGATCATAGTTGTGGAGCGGCATCGGAGAGGGGACCTGCCATTCCGGGGAACGCGAGTTCCAGAGGTTCCCCTCGGCGCGCTCCCCGTGCTTGATACTGTGGAAGAAATTGATGATGAAGATCAGCACGGATAACGCAATGAGATAACCCGCAATGGTCATAACGAGATGATAGGTGTCGATCCCCAGAGCGGGGTCGTAGTCCGCGATCCGGCGGCGCATTCCGATCAGCCCCACGCGCATCATCAGGAGCGTCAGGATGATGAAGGAAGGAGTCATCATCCAGAAATGGACCTTGCCCCAGAACTCATTCATCCTGCGCCCGGTGGCCTTCGGGAACCAGTAGTACAAAGCTGCGAAGAACGGGAAGACGAACCCGCCGAAGATCGTATCGTGGAAATGACCCACAATAAAATAGGTGTCGTGCAGGTGCAGATCCACCGAGACGGTGGCATTCGGGGGACCGGAAAGCCCACCCATCAGGAACACGATGATGGCTCCCAGAACGAAAAGCATGGGTGTGGGGGTGGTGATCTTCCCCTTCCAGAGAGTAGCCACCCAGGAGAAGAATTTCACACCGGTCGGAACCGCCACGAGCATGGTGCTGTACATGAACGGCACACGCAGGTATTCGTTCATACCCGAGGTGAACATGTGGTGAGCCCAGACCAAGAATCCAACCAGGGCGATCCCCAGAGAGGACATGGCCACCCAACGATAGCCAAAAAGCGGCTTCCTGACATACACGGGCAGCAGCTCGGAGATCACGCCCAGGCCGGGGAGCACGAAGACGTACACCGCCGGGTGTGAATAGAACCAGAAAAGGTGCTGGAACAACACAGGGTTGCCGCCCTTGGTGGCGTCGAAGAATCCCATCCCGAGAAGGCGCTGGAACATGACAAGCTGGAAGGAAAGGCCGATCAACTGGGTTGCGGTCAGCGCGATAATGGAAGTGGCCAGCGCCGCCCAGACGAAAATCGGCATCCGGAAGGCGGTCATGCCCTTTGAGCGCAACCGCAGGATCGTCGCGATCACATTCAGTGCACCCAAAATGGAAGACCAGCCCGCCGAGAACACCCCCAGGAAGAACATCTGCATGCCCACCGGGGCGCGAGCCGAAAGCGGCGGATATCCGGTCCAGCCAGTATCGAAGCCGCCCAGGAAGAGACTTGCCAGCAGGAGCACCGCAGCCGGAACAGCCACCCAGAACGAGAAGGCGTTCATGCGCGGGAAAGCCATATCCTGGGCGCCCAACAGCAGCGGCACCACATAGTTGATGATGCCCGAGATCCCCAGCAGGATGGAGATGATCATGATGATGCCATGCAGGCTCATCAGTGTGTTGTAGATCTGCAGACCGTTCTGGTCAAAGATGTTCAGGTTTTTGGTGAGGAACTGAAGCTGGGATTCGGCCAACTCGGTGCGGAAGATCATCGCGAACGTCCCACCGATGCTGATCAACAGAAGCGACAGGATGGTGTACTGCACACCGATCACCTTGTGGTCGAGCGAGACCCCCAGGTATTTGCGTGCACCCTCCCCCTCGGTGTGATGCTCGGGCGTCTCCCGGCCCAGCGCCCATTTCCACCAGTCCGTGACCGCCCCCACGCCTGCAAGGAAGCTGAGCACACCGACCAACCCACCCAGCACCCAGGCCGGCTCGGTAAAGACAAATTGACCCAGGGGCTGCAAACCCATCACCAGGCGGATCAGGGTGACGAACAGCCCGCCCGCCAGCGTACCCAGAAGCTGCCAGACCAGGCCACGGGTGATCCCGTGATAACCGTTCACCCCGAAGAAGAACAGGATCGCCCCGACCAGCAGCGAAAAAAGGCCTCCCACCGGCGCTGTAAAATTGACCCGGCCCTGCACGGCCGCATCCACCCCCACGCCCACAAAATAGCCCAGGACAGCCCCCACCACCAGCAGGATCAGTCCGCGCCAGACCGGCTTGATGTTTGTCATCACAATTCCTCCAGAATACTATTTCAGGGTCTTGATGTATTCAATAATGTTCGAGATCTGCAGATCCGTGATCCCCAGGGCCTGGGCATTGAAAGACATGGGAGGATATCCCTGCACCACCTGTGACTGCGGCTCGAGGATGGACTGCTTTATATAAGCATCATCCGCGACCACGGTGGTCCCATCCGCCAGATGCACCTCGCTACCGTACAAGCCTCTCCATGTGGGACCCACCAGCTTGCTCCCATCCACGGTGTGACAGGCAAAACACCCGAAGCTTTGCACAGTCGCCTTTCCAGCCTCGGGACCGGGCGTGTTGGCGAGCGCCTCCGCGGCAGCTTTCTGCTGAGCAGTCCAGGCGTTGAAATCCTGCTCGGAGACCACATTGACCGGGGCTTCCATATAGGCATGAGATATTCCGCAAAGCTCCGAGCAGCGCACCTTGTAGTTCCCGATCAGGTTGGGTGTGATGCGGTACTGGGTGATACGACCCGGGACCACATCCTGCTTGATGCGGAACTCCGGCACCCAGAAGGAGTGAATGACGTCCGGCGACTCCATTTGAAGCACAACCTGTTTATCCACCGGGAGGTACAGCTGGTCTGAGGTAAAGCCGAAGTCGGGATAGTCGAACCTCCAGGCCCACTGAAAGCCGGTCACCTTGATGATCATGGCATTGGGATCCACCCTGCGGGTTTCACCGAGCGAGTAGGCCCCCAGGTATGCGAACAGGATCACCAGGAAAAGCGGGATGACGGTCCAGGTGATCTCCAGGGTGCTGTTCCCTTCGATATGCTCGGCGTCCGTATTATCCCCGCGCCGGCGGCGGAAAACGATCAGACTGTAGAAGAGCGGAACCACGATCAGCGCGAACAGGAAACTGATGGCGATGATCTCCAGATGCCAGAGCCAGTCAACGGAGATCGATTGGACACTGGCCTCCACAGGCATCAGATTGATCGAGGTCAGGCCCAGATAGGTAAGAATCGCACCAACAATGACCAGGATGCCTGCAATCACGAAATGTCGCATACCCACGCTCCTGAAGCAAATAACTCACTTTGGCGGCAAAACAATGGCCGCAGCAGTCCCCCCAACGGGCTGTGCGCGCCAGGCTGTAATTTACCAAATAATGGCCAATTTGTCACGTATTTTGAACACCGGATCACTGCATACGTTAGCCTAGGAGGCCGCAGCAAAGACCTCCAATACCTCAGCACTGTGCTCGGCTGGGCGGACTTTCTCAAATACCTTCAGGATCTTCCCCTCCGGGTCGATCAAAAAGGTGGTCCGGAGAACTCCATCGTAGGTCCGCCCTGCCAGGGACTTCGGTCCCCAGGTACCATAGAGGTCGCAGATCTTATGCCCCTCGTCGGCCAGGAGATTAAACGGGAGATCGAATTTGGCCCTGAATTTGGCGTGAGATTTGACCGAATCCGGGCTTACGCCCAGGATCGTCACCCCCGCTTCTTGATACGCTGAATAGTCGTCCCGGAAATTGCAGGCTTCTTTGGTGCAGCCCGGTGTGTCGTCCGCGGGATAGAAATACAGGACCACCGGATCCCCCCGAAAATCCGACAGACGCCTCAAGCTGCCTTCGTCATCGTATAACTCAAAATCCGGGGCTGTGATCCCCGCAGAGATCGGCATACTCTCCTCCAAGAGTGTAATTTTGTGGAGTATTATACTCCCTGTTATCCGCTCTGTAAAAAAGAACTCCCCCGCGGGAAGTTCAACTTTCAAAATCCTAATTGTCCGATTCTAAATTACGAAAGCAGCGTGATGAAAACGCTTCCCGCCCCTCTACGAAAAGGTCACAATACCTTGACCGCTTGAAGAGCTGCCTCAAGGGAATCGATCGTGGCGGGCTTGACGATCATGGTCGCAGCCCCCCCTTTTAACACCCGCCGTCGGGTCTCGGGTTGATCGTCGGAAGTGATGACGATGACCGGCACCGCGGAGAGGCGGGGTTCGCGCTTCAGGTAGGAAAGCACTTCCGTCCCGTCCAGGCCGGGCATGTTGATGTCGAGCATCACCACCCGGGGGATGAATCCGGTCAGCAGTGCGAGTGCCGGGCTGGAACCATACGCCACCCGGGCCGGTACTCCCAGGACCCCCAGCATTTGTCGTAGGGCATCCGCCGTATTCCGATTGTCATCGATGATAAGCGCATCCTGCATTCAATCCTCCAGAGGAATCTCACCCATCCTGGCAACATCATACCCTGGCAGGGCCGCCACAGATTCCCGGAAACCAGGGTCCCTGAGCGCTGCCAGCAAGGGCGCCAGCAGGTCGCTCTGGATGTACTGCTCCGGGATGACGAGGTCATAACGCTCCTGGAACAGCGGCACAAAATCAAGGTCCAGGGCATGCGCCGCGGCCGCAACCCCCAGCGCGCAATCGGCTCTCCCTGAGGCGACCGCCGCAGCCACCGCCAGGTGCGTATATTCCTCTTGATTGTAGCCTATGATGTCTGCTGCGGGTATGCCCAGGAGCGATAAATGATAATCCAGCAGGAGGCGCGTCCCTGCGCCGCGCTGGCGGTTCACAATGCGAACGCCTTTTCCTGCCAGATCCGAAATGCCCTCCAGCCTGAGAGGATTGCCGCGCCGGACCATCAGTCCCTGAGACCGGTGGGCCAGGGTGATCAATCTCACCGGAAGTTCGCCCACATACTGCGCCAGATATGGAGAATTATATTTCCCCGAACCGGGATCCAGCAGATGGGAACCCGCGACATGGGCTTCCCCCCTCCGCAGCGCAAGCAGGCCGCCCTGTGACCCCACGTTGGCGGAAACCAACCTGCGCCCTGTATGGGAGAGCTTCTGAGCCAACAGGTCGAGCGCCACATCATGAGAACCGGTACAGAAGATGGTGTCCTTCAGCTCCGAAGGCGGGCGAAGGAGGCGCACCTGTGCTTTTTGACCGGGCTCAAGACCCTGCTCCCCGCGGGGGATCACAACTACCCCATCCGCCTGGCTCAGAGAGGTGATGGCCCCGGCGCCTCGTGAAAGCGGGGAAGCAAGCAGCCTCCCACCGACCTCGCCAACCACCACACGGACATACTCGTCATCGCCGCCCGGCGACGCGATCTTGCGCGTGATCACCGCCTCCAGCACGGGAGGCTCAACGGGCTGGCGTCCAAGCCAGCGGGCTATGAGCGGCTCGACAAAGATATCCAGGGTCAGCGCCGCCGAGACCGGGAACCCGGGCACCCCAATGATCGGCACCTGCTTGTTCGCGCCCGATCGATCGATTCCCTGGATCATTCCCAGTATCACCGGATGACCCGGTCGCACTGCCACCCCATGCACCAGCAGTTTCCCCAGCCGCTGCACCACCCTCGAAGAGAAATCCTCCGAGCCAGCGGAAGAACCGGCGTTCAAAAGCACCAGGTCGAAATCCTCCATGACCCGGGCCACCTGGTCACAGATCCGGTCGAAATCATCCGGGACGATCGCAAACCGCTCCGGCTCGCCACCCATGGCTTTGATCTGCGCCGCCATGACAACGGAGTTGTATTCAAGGATCGCGCCCGGTGTCAGATCTGCGCCGATCGGAACCAACTCTGTTCCGGTCGGGATGATCGCCACTCGCGGCCGGCGCGCGACCGGAATCTGCGATTGTCCTGAGGCTGCAATGGCACCCAGATCGGAGGGCCGCAGCACCCGTCCCTCCGGAAGGACCAACTGGGTGGCCACCACATCCTCGCCCAGCGGCCGCACATGACTCCAGGGAGGCACCGCGGCGCGAATTCGGATAAAAGCCGGTTTGCGAAGGTCACCGGCCATCGCGCCCGATCCATCGAGCGCTTCCACGTTCTCTATGGGGATGACCGAATCGAAACTTTCAGGAAGCGGGTCGCCGGTATCGAGATATACAGCCGAGGCCGGGACTTTCAGCGTCACCGGGTCGGCAGGCCCGGCGCCGTTCGTCTGCGCGGCCTTGACAGCAAAGCCGTCCATGGCCGAGGCATGGTAGTGCGGCGAGGAGATCCGTGCCCAGATGGGCTGCGCCAGGACGCGTCCCAACGCGTTCTCATCGACCGGGAGAAGCTCGATCCCAAGTACTCCATTCTGCCCCGCTTCGTCCAGCGCATCCTTTAGACGCTCCTGGGCGGTGGGGAGAGGGATATCCTGCAAATAGACCGACAATTTACGCCTTCCCTGTCTTGCTCCAACTGCCGAAAATTTTCTGGAGCCCGGCAATATGTGCAGGGGTGGTACCGCAGCACCCACCAATGATCCGTACCGGCCAATCTTGGGCATACCGGCCGTAGGCCTCAGGAGATTCGGCGTCCGTGTTCACCCAGCCCTGGTCTTTATCGGCATAACCGATGTTTCCATAGGCGATCAACGGCGTTTCCGGGCCGCACGCAAGGCGAAGCTCCTCCAGGGGGCGAGAGAGCAGGGGCGCCGGACCGCAGTTCACTCCCAGCGCGACAGGCCCCATGGGAATCAGCTCACGGGCTGCTTCGGTCAATGTTTCACCCGAGAGGATCTTTCCATAGCCATCACAAACGAAGCTGACAATCACCGGGGTCCCAGTAATGACCGCCAGCCGGGCCGCGATGGAAGCCTCGCGGATCGAGTTCATGGTTTCAATGAGGATCAAGTCCACACCTGATTCGATCAGATGATGGACACGCTCCGAATGTTCGGTCCGGCATTCCGAATCCGAAGGTACCAGGTCAGGGCGGTAACAATCCTCGAGAGTCGAGAGAGACCCGGCAACGAAGCGCTCGCCTTCCCCAGGCGTCTCGCGGATCGCGGCGCGGGCGATCTCCACAGCGCGCCGCGTGAACTCCAGCGCCCGTTCCTGGTTCCCGCTGGGGGCCAGCGCCCGGCGATGGGTCCGAAAGGTGTTAGCCGTCAGGATATTCGCTCCTGTAGCCAGGTAGTCAGCATGAATCTGTTTCAGAACAGACTCACCCCGGTCAGAGAGAAAGGCATTCGCCGACCAGAGCGGCAGGCCCGTATCCACGCCGCGCCGGTGCAGCTCGGTGCCGGTTGCCCCGTCCAAAAACAGGAGGGAAGTTGAAGCAAGCGATCCTTTGAAGTCCATGATTTTTGATTATACCAACCAGAGATGATACAATCCGCGCACTTCCCGAGGAGAGACTATGCCCACCTTTGAAGACATCCGCAGGGCGCATGTGCGCATCCGTCCCCATATTCACCGGACACCGGTAGTCACCTGCAGGAGCCTGGATGAACGCGTCGGGGCACGTGTCCATCTGAAGTGTGAAAACCAGCAAAAAGTGGGAGCCTTCAAATTCCGTGGCGCTTCCAATGCGGTCTTTTCCCTCCCGGACGCCGAGGCCGCGCGTGGAGTTGCCACCCATTCCTCTGGAAATCATGCCCAGGCATTGGCCCTGGCTGCACAGATGCGGGGCATCCCTGCCTATATCGTCATGCCGGAAAACGCACCGGCCATCAAGAAGGCGGCTGTGGCAGGCTATGGAGGGCAGATCACCCTGTGCGAACCCACACTAGAGGCCCGTGAAAAAACGCTGGAGCAGGTTCAAGAGGCCACCGGCGCGGTCGTGATCCATCCGTATAACAACGAGGCCGTGATCGCAGGCCAGGGGACCGCTGCGCTCGAACTACTGGAGGATGTCCCGGACCTGGAGGTGATCCTCGCCCCGGTAGGTGGAGGAGGGCTGCTAAGCGGCACGGCAATCGCGGCGAAAGGGGTCAATCCCCGCCTGCGCGTCCTGGCCGGCGAGCCAGAGATGGCAGACGATGCATACCGCTCCCTTCAAGCCGGGCAGATCATCCCTTCCGTCCATCCCAGGACAGTCGCCGACGGATTGCTCACTTCGTTGGGAACGCTTACGTTCCCGATCATCCGCGAGCATGTTGAGCAGATCGTAACGGTGAGCGAGACGGGCATCCTCGAAGCCATGCGTTTCATCTGGGAACGCACCAAACTCATCATTGAGCCTTCGGCAGCTGTGCCCGTAGCGGTGTTGTGGGAGGGAAAGGTTAACCTTGCAAGCAGAAAGGTGGGAATCATCTTGAGCGGGGGCAACCTGGATCTCGATCACCTTCCCTGGCAGGCATCCCCCATATCTTGAAATAGTACAGGCAATTACCTTAGAAGGCGGACTTCCACGATCTCGCCTGCGCCAAGGCCAGTGGCATCCGCCGGGACACATATCAACCCATCCGCACGCGCCAGGGTAAAGATCAGGTTGGATTTCCCGTGGACGGGCTCTGCCAGCCAGCCAGCTCCAGTGACATCTGCCCGGGCAGACTGCAGCTTTACCGGCCACCAATCCTCACGACCGGCCTGCGAAGAGAGATTCATGGTCAACCGCGCCTGTACGCTTCCAACAGGCCGGGATTTCCTTCCAAAAAGATGGTCCAGCAGGGGGAGAACAAACAGGTAGCCGTTCACCAGGGCGCTGACAGGGTTGCCCGGCAACCCAAGGACCGCCTTCCCGCCACAACTTCCCAGGATGGTCGGCTTCCCCGGGCGGGTATTGATCCCATGCACAAGAACCCCGGGCGCCCCAAGGGAATCGATCACCTCGGCGGTGGTATCGCGGCTGCTGGCCGAAGAACCCGCAGTGATGATGACCGCATCACATTCACTCACCGCCTTCCGGGCTGCAGCCAGAATCAAATTCTTATCGTCGGGCAGGATACCATAGGGAACCGCGATTGCCCCTGCCTGTTCTATGAGAGCCGTCAGGGTGCTGGTATTCACATCCCGCACCTGGCCGGGCCGGGTCTGCGACGATGGTTCAACGACCTCATCTCCGGTAGCGATCAACCCGATTCTCAACCATTCAACTACACGCATGCGGAGGATTCCGAGGGCCATCAATCCTCCAATCTCTGCCGCCCTGATGGACTGCCCCTTCTCGATCACGACCGAGCCAAATGCAACATCTTCTCCAACCCGGATGGTGTTTTCGCCCGCTGCCACGGGACGGAGTACTTCGATCTCGGCCCTATCGCCAGCCTTATCGTTGGATCTTTGGGTGAACTCCAGCATTACAATCGCGTCGCTGCCCCCGGGCAGCATCCCCCCTGTATGGATCAAGGCGCATTCCCCGATCCCCAGCACCACTTCGGGACTTGATCCCATGGGGATCTCCCCGATCACAGTAAGATAGGCTGGAAGGCTCTCCCCTGCACCGTGGGTATCCCTGGCGCGCACCGCGTATCCGTCCACGGTCGAACGCGGGAAATCCGGCAAGGGGTGCGGGGCAAGAACATCCTCTGCCGCCACGCGCCCCAGCGCCGAAGTGGACTCGACCCATTCGCTTGCCGTCAAGGGCGCGGCGATATTGGCAAACAGCATCTCACGCGCCTCGGCAGGCAGCTTCAGTTTCAGAAATTCGGGCATATTACCTCAGCCAGAAGGTCAGCGTCAGGAAATATGCACTGAGGCTGAAGATCGCGATGGCTGTGACCCGCAGCAGCAGCCAGATGGGCTTTCCACCCTGCGAGATACTCCGGAGGGAAAAGACCTGCAGAAGTGCGAACGGTACAGTCAGAAAGGCAGGCCAGATCAGGGAGAGTGAGATCCCGAACAATGGCGCAGCCAGCAAGATCAAATAGGCGGCAGCGATCAGTATATTATGAAGCGGGACGGCCCGCTCCCAACCGATGCGGACGAGCATGCTGCCGCGGTTATACTTCCGGTCCTGGGCAAAAGCGGGAAAGTCCAATACAAGGAAACAGGCCAGCCCCAACAGCATGAGAGGAAAAGCCAGCATCGCCAGCAGGCGATGGTAGGCGCCGGCCTGCAACAGGAATCCCAGCGAGGGGATCACATACCCGAGATGCAGCGCAAGAACAATTTCGCCGAAACCACGGCCGACCAGCCTGGCCGGAGGGACGGGATACAGCAATACCAGCCCTAACTCAACGATGAAGAACAGGATGGCAAGAGGGGAAAGATCCCCGCTGTTGAATATCAGGAAAACCATCACAAGAAACACTGCCAGAGCTGCTGCGGAGGCATAGAGCATTTGGTCACGCAGCATCCGGCGCGTTCCCACAGTCTCATCAGGGATGAGCGGGTCTGTGAGGGGACGGAAGACCTCTGCCAGTAGTGCCATCGCGGCCTGCGAGGCAAGGACAGCCAGCAGACCCGCCCAGAAAACCGCAGGGGAAAGCGGATTGCCCAGGTAGCCTGCAAGCATCGCTCCCATGCCATATGTGAGCGCTGCCAGTATGAGATACAGAGGACGGGAAAAACGGATCAAGTTTCTCATCGGGTAAAGGAACGGTCGAGGAATTCTTCCAGGCGACTCAGACCCTGGGGAAAGTGACCGCGACCAAGCCCCAGACGAAAATGGTCTCCGGTGTCCCCGAAAAGCGAACCGGGAAGCAGCATCACGCCGGCCTCCCGGACCAACGCGTCGCAGAATTCATCCGCACTGCCTTTCAGCAGCCGTGGGAAAGCGATCGGCCCGGCCTGCGGCTTTACCCATTCAAAAAGATCAGGATGCCTGGCAAACAGGGCCTCTGTGAGCTCAAGGTTGGAACGGATGATCTTCAGGCTGCGATCGATGAGGGCCTGCCTGTGCCTCAAAGCCAGCTCTGCCAGAAATTCACTGGGGGCGCTGTTACAGATGGTGGTGTAATCCTTCAGGGCGGCCATGCGCTTCAGGATCTCCTGGTTGCGGGTGGCCACCCACCCGATGCGAAGCCCGGGCAGGCCATAGGTCTTCGAAGTCACGCCGAGCGAAACGGCGTGCTCGCCCTGGTCACAACCCGCCGGAAGTCTCTCCCCGGGGTCATATTCAGATTCGCGATAGACCTCATCCGAGAACAGCAACAGCCCATTCTCCCGGGCCAGCCGGTTCAGAGCCTGGAAATCCGGGCGGGGCATCAGCCAGCCTGTCGGGTTGTGGGGCGTGTTGACCACAATGGCCCGCGTGGTGCGCCGCAGCAATTTTGGCAGCTCATCGAGATCGGGCGCCCACTGGTTCTCCTCGCGGGCATTCCATTGACTTACCTCGCAGCCCAGGGAGCGCGCCACCTCTGCCAGCGATTGGTAACAGGGGGAATGAACAATTACATGCTCGCCGGGCTCCAGCGCGGCCTGCATGAAGAGAAATATGGCCTCCTCCGCCCCGCTGTGCACCAGCACCTGCTCGGGCTGGATCGTCTCATACAGCCCACAAATCGCCACCCGCAGGGAAAGGCTGCCCTGGGATTCTGTGTATCCCAGCCAGGTCTGCGGAAAGAGCAGCTCCGATCCGCCTTCCAGCTTCAGCAAGTCTGCGATGCTCATCGATTCGCAGTCCGATGACCCGAGCAGGTATCGGGTCGTAAATTCGTACCGTGCAAAATAGCGCTCAAGCTCGAACGGGGGCAATCGCATGGCCGGGTCGGTTCCTCTGCTTTTACTTTTGAAAAGCCTGTTTACTTCAAGACTTTCTTCAGGTCACGATAATGGATCTGATTATGAAGATACACCATCTTGATCATCTCGCGCAGCGTGGTCCTCTGGAGGAAGGGATGGCGGCCGATCTTCTCGAGGTCCTCATCCTGCAATCCGGAGACGAAGCGGACCATTTCTGCGCGCACATCACGGAATTGAAGGAGGAGCTCGGAAACCTGGAGGGCGCTGGTCTTTTCCTGCTGCCTGGCGTTGTACCGGTCGATCGAGAATTCCTCCGAGACCCCTGGCCCCCCTTCGCGGATGGAATCAAAAAGCTTTATAAAGGCGCTTTCGGCGGTCACCAGGTGAGCCAGGATGCTGCGAATGGTCCAGACGGCGCCCTCCGTATAGACCTCGGTCTTCCACTGCTGCTCGCTGAGCGATTCGAGGAAAGCAGCAAGCTTCTCTCCTTCGGAGGTCAGTTTCTGTGCCAGTTGGGTAGTCTCAGACAAGGGGACTCCTCTTTAAAGGGCAGGGTCAGACCAACGAATAACCCCCATCCACGAGCAGGGTGTCACCGGTGAGATATTGGTTGTCAAGTATGTATTCCAGTGCGGCGGTCACTTCCTCCACACTGGCAGGTCGCTGGAGAGGCAAACGCTCTGTAAGCGCTCTCCACTGCTCTTCCGAAACGGCCTCTGAACGTAATACCAGCCCCGGGGCGATCGAATTCACCCTCACCTGCGGAGCAAAGCCGCGCGCCAGGACGCGGGTCAAGGATTCGAGAGCCGCTTTGCTGACGCTGTAAGCCGGGAAAAGATGCCAGGTCTTGCGGGCCGCCACATCCGAGATGTTGACGATCACCCCCCCTTCCTGCATTCTTATCCCCGCCTGCTGCGCGCACAGGAATGGCGCCCGCAGGTTAAGGTCCATCGTCAGGTCCCACTCCGGGAGAGTCAGCTCCCGGACATCCGCCCGGTTCATCACCGCGGCTGAATTCACCAGCACCTTCAGTGGATGCGGCAATGTATCCACCAGCCCAAATAATTCTTCGATCTGCTCAGGGATTGCCAGGTCAGCCTGCTGGATATAGACGGGCACATCCAAGGCGCGGATCTCCTCTCCTGTGTCATATGCCCCCTGATAATTTAAATGGTAATGCAACAGGACGGCATGCCCCCGGCGCGCGAGCGCCAGTGCAAAAGCGCGGCCCAGACGATTGGAGGCACCGGTCACGATCGCAAGCGGGAATTCGGACATGCACCTGTTTTACCACAAAAAAACTGCCGCCCGAAAGGACGGCAGTTTCCTAATGCCCACCTAATTCGCGAGGCCCGTTACTTCCGGAAATAGTTGGAAATGAAGAACCAGATGTTGGCCGGCCGCTCGGCCAACCTGCGCATGAAGTAGGGATACCAGTGCGTCCCGAACGGGACATAGATCCGAACGGGATACCCCTCCGCGGCCAGCCGCTGTTGGATATCGCGCCGGATGCCATGCAGCATCTGAAACTCGATGGCAGCCTTAGGCAGTCCCACTTTCTCGGCATATTGCACGGCAAAAGCCACGCGATTGTCATCATGAGTCCCCAGCGCGGGGATGGGAGGCGTGCGACCGTCCTCGCTCAGCACCGGGCAGCCTGCTGTCATCGCGGCATCGATCATCAGCTTGACCAGCAGGTCATAATTTGCGTCCACGTCAGTCTTCTTTGGGAACGCCTTGTCAGCCGGCTCGAGATACGCCCCTTTCACCAGCCTCACCGGGATCTTCTCCCCCATCAACCGGCGCATATCGGTTTCCGTCCGGTATAGCATGGACTGAAGCACTGTCCCCGTATTCTCGTAACCCTTCGAGCGCATGGTAAACAGCATGTCAAGGGTTTTATCGGTGTAAGGCGTATCTTCCATATCGATACGGATAAAGATGCCTTGGGCCCGTGCATGCGCCAAAATACGCTCCAGGTTCTGCGCGCAGACACTTTCGTCCAGTCCCAGACCGATCTGTGTCAGCTTGATGGAGACATTGGCGCGAACGCCGGATGCAGCGATCTCATCCAGCGTGGTGAGGATCTTGTCCGCGGCCTGTTGGGCCTCCTCCGGCGTGCTGGTATGCTCTCCCAATTGGTCCAGGGTGGCGTTGATCCCCCGCGAATTCAACTCTTTAACTACACGAATGGCATCTGACAACTCGTTTCCCGCGATGAAACGTGAGGCTGCATTCCAGGCAAAACTCCAATGAGTGACCAGGTTCTGCGCCCAGGCGGCCTTGGACAGATAGATCAAGAATGAGCGGAGCATCGAGTCCCTTCCTGCAAGAATGTGGCCCCGGCCGCAGCGGGAGCGGTCAGCAGGCGCCGGCAGACCGGCGGTTCAATTCTAGCACAGGTGACCAGAACGGTTGTGTTATACTCTTCGGGTGCTTTTTGTCACGTTTTCGGAGGCTTGAGTGCGCAACCGCAATGCCAATATCTGGCTGCGGGGCATATCCATCCTGCTGATCAGCGTGGCGATCGTCTTAACGGTTGTCTCCCTGGTCGGTTACAGTCGGCAGAGAAACAATTATCCCCCCGGCATGACCATCGCCGGGGTGCCGGTCGGTGGTCTGGATCCCGCGGCTGCATCCCAGCGTCTTCTTGAGATCTATACATCCCCCATCGAAGCCCGCTATTCCGGGGCTGTCATCCATATCGAGCCGCAAGCGGTTGGCTTTAACGCGGATGTGGACAGCATGATGGCCGCCGCGGATTTGGTTCGTACGGGCGGCTCTTTCTGGAACGGTTACTGGAGCTACCTTTGGAACCGGCTGCCTCCCGCGGCTTCGGTCCCCCTGCGCGCCACCCTGGAGGAACGGCGCCTGCGCGCCTATCTCCAGGACGAGATTACCACCCGCTACGATACACCTCCGCTCCCGCCCCAACCCATCGCCGGGACGACCAGCTTCACGCCCAGCACGCCCGGGCAGACCCTCGATATCGACCGTGCAGTGCTGCTGATCGAGGATGCCCTGCGCTCCCCCAGCAACCGCAACATCTCGCTTTCCTCACAGGATAACATCGCGGCGCGCCCGACCCTGGACAGCCTGAAGGTGCTGCTGGAAAAATATATCCTGTCCACCGGTTTCGACGGGGTCCTTGGCCTGTTCATGACCGACCTCCAGACCGGCCAGGAGATCCATTTTGCCCTCAACCAGGGTGAGGAGATCTCGACCGATCCGGATATCGCCTTCACAGCTTCCAGCACCATCAAGATCCCGATCTTGACCTCCTTCTTCATCCAGCGCGGGGATGCGCCGGTGAACACATCCACCAACGCGATCATCCTCAACATGATCAAAAAATCGGAGAACCCGCCCTCAGACGCCTTGATGGCGGAGCTCGATCCGGGCACAGGTCCCCTGGTCGTCTCGCAGTACATGAAAGCAGTGGGGCTGGAGAACACCTTCCTGGCGGGCTTTTTTGAGCCGGGATCTCCGCTGCTCCAGCGCTTCAACACCCCTGCCAACCAGCGCCTCGATATCAATACTGACCCCGATCCGTATAACCAGACGACGGCCTCCGACATGGGCATGCTGCTGGTGGATATCTACCAGTGCGCCGAGGAGGGAGGCGGGGCGCTCGTGGCCGCCTTCCCCGACAAGATGGACCGCAATACCTGCCGCCAGATCATCGATTACCTGGTACAAGACAAGATCGGGGTTCTGATCGAAGCGGGAGTTCCGGAGGGAACACAGGTGGCTCATAAACATGGCTGGGTCGTGGATGTGACCACGGGCTACATGAAAAACGTGAGCGACGCAGGCATCATCTATAGTCCCGGCGGGAATTTCGTTCTATCCATCTACAGTTATCATCCAGTGCAGGTGGTCTTCGACAAGGCTAATGCCATGTTTGCCAACCTCGCGCAGGCGGTGTACAGCTTCTATAACACACAGTAAATCCCGGGGCATACCAAAGGAGCATATCCGGACCCACAGAATGATGCTCCGCTCCGGCGTTTCTCTTTTATAATGAGGCCATGAGCG
>CAZSPX010000033.1:0-1070 GCA_964608885.1 uncultured Anaerolineaceae bacterium
AATTCTTGACAGCTCCGGTCTCCTACTCTAGGATCAGTTCGCACGCCTTCAGTCTCGCCTGCCGGGAAATTGAATACCAGTACGACTCGTTCTATACTGGGGATGCGATACACCTCGATCACAGCGCCAGGCATGGCGAAACCACGTCACAGATCCAGGGGCCTCTGAGCCGTCCGGTGATCGTCAGGGAGCGGCAAAGCGATTCTGCGCCCGCCCGGGACCGTGAAGGCAGGACCCCCGTCTCTCACTCGGTTCGTTGAAAGGAGAGACCGATGAACGCGAGTCCACAGATCTGGCTGTGGGTATCTGCAGCCGTTTCGTTGATTGCGGGCTTTCTGCTGGTCATGAATGACAGCAGTGCAGGATGGTTCCTCATCCTGATGGGGATCATCAACCTCGGCGCCACGACACGTGCGGGCCGCGGGTTGGATGCTCCGAACCGGGGCATGCTGCGCTGGGGGCTCATCGCCGTGACGATCCTGCTCGTCCTGCTCGTTCTCGTTGCTGCCGGGGTATTTCTGGCCCGCCCCTAGCCGGGAACCGCGGCCGCTGCCGCGACCGCCTGGTCTTCACAAAGCTTGCCCCTCCGGCTCCACCTCACGGCAGCTTCCCCAGGTTCCGCAGGGCCGTGAACACCATTAGCAGCACGGTGAAGACGATCACGCCGATGATCAGGCGCTTTCTCCACGTTTCCATCGGCGGGCGCACCGTCCCCTTCGGGTCCATGGACATCACAAAGTACGCGCCCAGCACGCTGAAGAAGAATCCCAGCAGGAAACCCATCCAGAACGGATAGCCCCTGCCCTTCGCCTGAAGTCCCGCGCCCACGCCGAAGGCCAGCTCGATCCCGATGGGGCAGCTCAGGCCCGCAATGCGGCGCCACAGGCAGGCCCCTTCCTGCTCCCAGATGGCGCCTGCTTCTCTGCACCCCCGCCCGGCAGACATCAGCACAAAGAACGCCACGATCCACAGAAGGACACCCCCCACGACCAGGGTTGACACCCAATTCTCGCGCAGTTTTGCGATCATAGCCCCTCCCTCACGAACCGGTCCGATCTCAGGCAGGAAAG
>CAZSPX010000033.1:1170-3806 GCA_964608885.1 uncultured Anaerolineaceae bacterium
AGTTTTGCGATCATAGCCCCTCCCTCACGAACCGGTCCGATCTCAGGCAGGAAAGGCAACATGGCCGCCTGATCGGCGGCAGGCAGAGTGTTCCTGATTCATTTATACGCCGGGGGAAGGCGCGTTTCAAGAGGAAGGCCGCCCGGTCACCCCATTGGTGAAGCTCGCTGATACCGGAAGGCGTATCCAGCCGTTTCAGGGGAATGGATCACTCTCCTATTACCGCTCTTTTTGATCTGGGCTAGAATTGGCATGCTGCGCAGTTCCTTTACAGGGTGCTGTGCAGGGCCTCCCATCCAGCCTGCCTTTGGTTTCTCTGACGAAGGATCCCTTTATGCCTGCAGACCCCGACCCGATCCAGGAGATACGTCCTCTGCTTTCCGCCTTCAACGAGGGCTATTCCAAGCGGGATCCATCCGCGCTGGACCGCTTCATGGACCTCTTCGCCGCAGATGAAAATATCGAGTTCATTGCCACCGGCGGGGCCGGTCCGGGCCGGGGGACGTGGCGCACGGGGAGAGCTGCGGTCCGTGACCTGATCCGGTCCGATTGGGAATACTGGGGTGTGGTCCACGTCGAGGCCGAAACGGCGCACATTGAGGTCCGCAGCGAGGTCGCCTGGGTTTCGGCCACCGGCACGGTCAGGACCGATGACGAGACCGAGGAGTTCCTGGGGGACAAAGAAGAGATCTTCGGGGTTGTACAGCACGCCTCCGGCAGCAGTCCCCGGGTCAAGCCCCTGCGGATGACCGCCGTCCTCCTAAAACAGGCAGGCCGCTGGCGATTTTTCCAGATCCACCACTCTTTCTCGATCCGGTCGCTTCCAAAGTGATCGCTCTGGCTGCCCGGCTCCTAAGACCGGCCCGGTGATTTGACCGAACTCCCCTTTCATTGAGCACGGAGGCAGGCAAATGACAGAGAACAATCATGAGCAGACAGATCATTGGAGTGAAGAGACCTCACGCCTGTTCATCAACTACGGCCGTTACTTCATCCCCCAGCGCGAATTTCAAATGCAGGTGATATCCGGGCTCCTCTCGATTCTGGAAGGAGAAAATCATATAGTGGATCTTTGCTGCGGCGAAGGTCTGCTGGATGAGATCATCCTCGAGGGGCACCCATCATTCACTCTGCATGGATTGGATGGCTCGGATGAGATGCTCCTGAAAGCCGGGGAGCGTCTATCCCGGTTTGGGGACCGGTTTACAGCGGATAAATTCGAGCTGGCATCGGACGATTGGCGAAAGCCGGGTCAAGCCATTAATGCGGTGATCTCGTCCATGGCGATCCATCACCTGACCGGGCCGCAAAAACAAGAGTTGTTCGCCGATATATTCAAGATGCTGTCCCCTGACGGGATATTTATCGTGGCCGATATCATTGCCCACCCGGACAGGATGGGAGAGCAGCAGGCGGCCGAAGCCCTCGATGATATCGTCCGAAGGCGCTCCCTCGAGCTCGACGGAAATTTGTCTGCCTTCGAGTTCTTCATCCGGGAGGGCTGGAACATTTTCCGTTATCTTGACCCGCAGGATATCGATAAACCCTCCCCTCTCTTCGATCAGCTCCAATGGCTGGAGCGGTCGGGATTTTCCCATATTGATGTCCACTGGATGCTGGCCGGGCATGCAATATTCAGCGGGCGCAAGCTGGCGGATACGGCATGACACTTGCATTCGCCATATCTGCCCTTGCTTAAATAGAACATATGTGCTATAATATCTCCGTATGAGATCCCCTGCCCTTTCCTCCTCCTCTTTCTGCTGCGTGACGAATTCATGCAAAATCGGATCGTCCAGATCAATCGCTGAACCGGTCGGCGTTCAAATAAGAGGCCCGATAAGATGACCAAAGCGCAGACAGTCGTTTCAAAAGACCGTACAACCATTGCGTATGACAGGTTTGGCACCGGCCCCGCGCTGGTACTGGTTTTGGGTGCGCTGAATTCAAGGAAGTCCGGCACCCGGTTGGCCAGATTGCTTGCAGCCCGCTTCACCGTCATAACCTATGACCGGCGGGGGCGCGCTGGCAGCACAGACACTGCACCCTATTCGCCTCAGCGTGAGGTCGAAGATATCGCAGCACTGATAGGCTTGGTTGGGGCGCCGGTTTTTGTCTATGGTCATTCTTCCGGTGCGGCTCTCGCGCTGGAGGCTGCGATCCAACTGCGGAAGCAGATCGGAAAACTGGCCATCTATGAAGCGCCCTATGCTCTCGACGAAGGGGCGCGCAAAGCTGCGATCAAATATTACAAGACGCTCAAGAAGCTGCTCGCGGCCGGGCGTGAAGACGACGCGGTGGCCTTATTCGTTCGATCCGTGGGAGTATCTGACAACCAGGTTCAGGCCATGAAGCGCCTGCCGATGTGGAAGGGATTGGTCAAACTGGCTCCCACCCTGGCGTATGACAGTGAAGTCCTGGGAGAGGGACATGCACTGCCGGCCGACCGGCTGTCGCGCATTCACATTCCGACTCTTGTTATGCATGGCGGCGCCGGAGCACCCTCCATGCGGGATGCGGCCCGGGCGATCAGCGAGGCGATTCCTCATGCGCAGCTTCGTACACTCGCCCGCCAGACACACGGCGTAAGCCCTAAAGTCCTGGCTCCAGTATTGGAGGATTTCTTCTTATGAAGC
>CAZSPX010000033.1:3906-13200 GCA_964608885.1 uncultured Anaerolineaceae bacterium
TCGCGCAGTTCCGGGCGCAGCCCGGGACAAGCACCGCGTGCGTCCCGTCAGGGATCCCGGAGGAACCTCTGTGCCGGGTGTAAACCGGCCAGTGTTCCGGAGGGGATTCGAACTTCTATGCGAATCCCCAGATCTGGCCCATACACCCTGTTTTTCGATGTCCTACCACCACATATACGGGTGGGGAGGGGTTGAGGCGTATTTGAATTATTCAAATATCTCTCGTCCGGCCAGAAGCTCCTTTCCGCATCGGGCTGAACCGGCGTATCATTGAGGTGTTCC
This sequence comes from uncultured Anaerolineaceae bacterium, assembly GCA_964608885.1. Taxonomy (GTDB): domain Bacteria; phylum Chloroflexota; class Anaerolineae; order Anaerolineales; family Villigracilaceae; genus JACPVF01. The sequence continues at coordinate 4,189 of CAZSPX010000033.1, forward strand.
AATATCACCCGCAATGCAGGGAGAATCCTCAATGAACACCACCCGCACGGAGCACGATCTGCTCGGCGAGCGCCAGGTCCCCGAGGACCGCTATTTCGGCGTCCAGACGCTGCGCGCCACCGAGAACTTCGCCATCACCGGCATCCCCATTTCGCATTATCCCCGGCTGATCCGCTCGCTGGCCTACATCAAGAAGGCCGCCGCCCTGACGAACCAGGAACTCGGCCTGCTCGAGCCGGAGCTTGCGGGGGCTATCTCCCGCGCCTGCGACGAGCTGCTGGAAGGCAAACTGCTCGATGAGTTCGTGGTGGACGTGCTGCAGGGCGGCGCCGGGACCTCGACCAACATGAACGCCAACGAGGTCATCGCCAACCGTGGCCTGGAGCTGCTGGGATTCCGCAAGGGGCAGTACGAGAAGCTCCACCCGCTCAACCACGTGAACATGTCGCAGTCCACCAACGACGTCTACCCCACCGCCCTGCGCCTGACTCTCAGCCAGAAGCTGGACGGGCTGATCACGGAGATGGATGGGCTGCGCAAGGCCTTTGCCCGCAAAGCGGACGAGTTCGCGGATGTGATCAAGATGGGGCGCACCCAGCTGCAGGATGCCGTCCCCATGACGCTCGGCCAGGAGTTCGGCGCCTGGTCCATCATGGTGCGCGAGGACATGCAGCGGGTGCGCGAGGTCCAGTCGCTCATCCGCGAGATCAACCTGGGGGCCACCGCCATCGGCACCGGGCTGAACGCCCACCCCGATTACGCCCGGCTGGTGACGGAAAAGCTGCGCCTCCTCACCGGCATCCCGGTGGTGGCCTCCGAAAACCTGGTGGAGGCCACGCAGGACGCCGGGGCCTACGTCCAGCTCTCGGGGGTGCTCAAGCGGGTGGCGACCAAGCTCTCCAAGATCTGCAACGACCTGCGTCTCTTGTCCTCCGGCCCGCGCGCCGGTCTGCACGAGATCAACCTGCCGCCCATGGCGCCCGGCTCCACCATCATGCCGGGCAAGGTCAACCCCATCATCCCGGAGGTGGTCAACCAGGTGGCCTTCGAGGTCATCGGCAACGACATCACCGTGACGCTGGCGGCCGAGGCCGGGCAGCTCGAGCTGAACGTGATGGAGCCGGTCATCGCCTACAACCTGTTCACCTCGCTGGACATGCTTGGGCGCGCCTGCCGCACGCTGGCGGAGCGCTGCGTGAACGGGATCACGGCCAACCGCGAGGTCTGCCGCCGCATGGTGGAGCAGAGCATCGGGCTGGTCACGGCGCTGAACCCCTACATCGGCTATGAAAAGTCCGCGCTGGTGGCGGATGAGGCGCTGAAGAGCGGCCGCTCGGTCTATGAGATCGTCCTGGAGAAGGGTTTCCTGGGGAAGGACGAGTTGGAGAACATCCTGTCACCGGAGAACATGATCCGTCCCCGCAGGCGGCCTGCCTCGTGAATATGCTGATCGAGCCGGGCAGCACGCTGCTGATGACCGGTGACTCGATCACCGATTGCGGGCGCAGGCTGCCGGTGGGCCGGGCCGCAGATGGCGGCTTGGGGGATGGGTACGTCAGCCTGGTGCATGCCCTGCTGGAAGACGCGTATCCTGACCATCACATCGAGGTCCTGAACACAGGCGTCGGAGGCGACACGGTCATGGACCTCGAGGCCCGCTGGGACCGGGATGTGCTGGCGCACCGTCCCGGCTGGCTCTCGGTGATGATCGGCATCAATGACGTATGGCGGCTGTTCGGGACGCCGGCCCTGCAGGAATGGCACGTCCCCCTGCCCGCCTACCGGTCCACGCTGGAGGGGTTGGTTGCGCGGGCCCGCCCGCAGGTGAGGGGGCTGGTCCTGATGTCGCCCTACTACCTCCAACCGGACCCCTCCGATCCCATGCGGGAGATGATGGACAGCTATGGCGAGGCCGTCAGGCAGATCGCGGGACGGCAGGATGCGCTGTTTGTGGATACGCAGGCCGCCTTCGATGCAGTGATGAAAACGACCGGTCCGCTCTCCCTGTCGGAGGACAGGGTCCACCCCAACCGGACAGGTCACATGGTGCTGGCGCAGGCCTTCCTGGAAGCGGTGGGGTTTGAGGGAGGATGGACTGATTAAAAGACCCAGGGGCGAGGCTCCGCGGCCGCGGAGCCTCGCCCCTGCAGGGAATTGGATGGGATCGGGGCTTTTATGGGTCCAGGTGCGGCTCCGTAAAATAATTCCCCAGCTGGTCCCGTACCATGATCCAGCCGGAGGAGTAGCCGTTCACTGTCCGGTCCAGGGCCACCTCCGCCCACACGAATCCCTTTGCATCCACGGTGAGGGTGTCCTTGTTGTAGCGCCAGTTCGTGTTCTTGACGGCCGAGACGAACGGTGACACGATCTCGCTGTAGTTCTTGCCCGGGCCGGTCCGCACCAGCAGGCCGTAACGATAGGTCACCTTGAGAACCGAGGATCGAGGGAAGACTCCCGGCGTGGGATTCACGGGAGGCGGGTTATAGGGGGCGGGCGCACCCACCACAATGGAAGGCAGGTTGATGACCTGCCCTGCCTGGACCACGCCGGAACTGCCGATCTTCGGGTTGATATCCAGGAGGGTGTTCACCGAGACGCCATAGCGCAGGGCAATGCTCCCCAGGGTCTCGCCGCGCTGTACCACATGGACATTTCCGGTCTGCGCGGGATAAGGCACGGGAGTGTATGGCACGGGGGTGGAGGGGGTCGCGGCCGGGATGCACAACGTCTGCCCTGCATACAGCCACCAGCCAAGCCCCGGGTTCGCGGCCCGGATGGCATCCATGGTGACGCCATACGTGACCGCCATGCCGCTCAACGTATCGCCCCACTGGACGATGACCCGCCTGGCGCAGCCAGACCAGGCTGAGGCGCTGCCCGCGGAGGCAAATGCCGTGACCAGGATGGCAGCCGCCGCAATCCACCGGAAGAATCTCTTGTAGATCATTGCTCCCTCTCTCCGTGAAAAGGAAATATCCAGCTTTCTTTCATACTATACAGCAGTCCCCCTGCATAATCAAGAACCCGGCGCCTTTTTTCAGCGGATGGGATTATCATCAGCACCAGCCATACGGAGGAAATTACCGTGAACCCCATCCTTGCAACCCTGATCACGCTCACCATTGCCGTGGGTTTCCTGCGCCTGATGGATCTCTTCGCCCAGCGCGGCTGGATCGAGTCGCGCATGAGCCGCAAACTGATCCACATCGGCACGGGCCCGATCTTTGTATCCTGCTGGCTCCTGTACGCGGACCGGCCCGAGTCACGCTGGCTGGCAGCGCTGGTCCCCCTCATGATCGTGGCGCAGTTCGCCCTTGTCGGGCTGGGGGTGCTCAAGGACGAAGCTGCCGTACAGGCCATGTCCCGGCACGGGGACCCGCGTGAGATCCTGCGCGGGCCCCTGTTCTACGGGATCGCCTTCGTGGTGCTGACCGTGCTGTTCTGGAAGGATTCGCCGGTGGGCATGACGGCCCTGATGATCATGTGCGGCGGGGATGGCCTGGCCGATATCGTGGGACGCCGCGTGGCTTCGCCGAGGCTGCCCTGGAGCCGTGAGAAATCGGTGGCCGGGTCCCTCAGCGTTTTCGTTGGTGGATGGGCGCTGAGCGCGTTGATCCTGTTCATCTTCGTCGCCGCGGGGGTCTTCCCGGGACCTTTCAGCCGGTACCTGCTGCCCATCACGATCATCGCGCTGGTGGGGATGGTCATCGAGTCGCTGCCCTTCAGGGACATTGACAACATCACGGTGACACTGGCGGCCGTGCTGACCGGGCTGCTGGTCTTCTAGAACTGGAAGTAGATGAAATCGGGGGAGGCGGCGTTCAGGTACACGATGACCGCCGTGGTGGCTGCGGCGAAGTAGGCTGCCTGCAGCCAGCTCTCCCGCGGCAGGCGGTCCAGCAGCGCCCATTTGAGCAGCAGCGGGAGGCTGTAAAACAACGCCGTTGAGAGGGCAATGAGGGCTGCCATCATCTCGGCCTGCGAGCGGATGAAGGGCGTATGAAAGAGGGAGGTCCCGAGCCAGGCCAGCGAGGGGGCACGGAAGAGCGTCCAACCAAAGACGATCAGCGCGAACATGAGCAGCCAGGCAAGCCCGCTTCCCCACCGGGAAGCGGGGCGCCAGTCGCCGCGGATGCCCGCCTCCTGATAGGCCGTGATCAGCACGCCGTAGTACAGCCCCCACACGACGAAAGTCCAGCCTGCGCCGTGCCACAGCCCGCTCACGAACATGGTGACCAGTGGAGGGATGGACCGCAGCCAGAAGCGCGAGGGGCGGGTGCGGCGGCGCATCAAGGCGCGCTGTACCGGAAAGAAGATGTAATCGCGCAGCCAGGCGGACAGGGTGATATGCCAGCGGTTCCAGAAATCGGTGGGCGTCAGGGAGAGGTAAGGCTGGCGGAAGTTCTCGGAGGTCTCAAAGCCCAGCAGCAGCGCCAGCCCGCGCGCCAGGTCTGTATAGGCTGAGAAATCGGCCAGGATCTGGAGGCTGAAGCCCAGCGCGCCCGCCAGCAGCAGGAAGCTCCCCGGCTGGTTCAGGCTGAACACCTGGTCAACGATCACCTTGACACTGTCGGCCACCACGATCTTCTTGAAGAAACCGGATACGAGCAGAGGCCAGGCAGTGTAGAGCAGTTCGGGTCTCCAGGAACGCGGGGACTCGATCTGCGGCAGGAGCTTTTGCGGGCGGTCGATGGGCCCCGCCACGATCTGCGGGAAAAATGAAACATACAGGGCGAAATCAACCCATGTTTGCGCAGGCTGGAGGGTCCCGCGCGAGAGGTCGATCATGTAGCCCAGCTTCTTAAGGGTGTAGAACGACAACCCGGCAGGCAGGGCAATGTTCAGGAGGAAGGGGTCCGCCTTCCAGCCCCAGGCTGCCAGCGTCCCGGCAACCGCGGGAGCAAAGAAGTTGAAATACTTGAAGAAGGCCAGCACGCCCAGGTTCAGGAGCAGGCTGAGGGCCAGCCAGGTCCGCTTGTGTCGGGGGCGGGAGAGCAGCAGCCGCGACAGGAAGAAATCCGTGAAGGTGGAAGCACCCAGCAGCAGGGCATACCAGGGATGCAGCCAGCCATAGAACAGGTAGCCTGCTGCCAGCAGCATAAGGTTCTGCCAGCGACGGTCACGGACCATCCAGTAGAGGCTGAAGACCAGCGGGAAGAAGACCAGGAAATCAAGGCTGGTAAAGCTCATTGACCCTGCTCTGGCACCAGGACCATCACGCGGAAGGCCTCGGCATACTCCATGCCCTTTGCCTTGCCAGCCTCGGCGGCCCACTCGCGCACCATTGAGGTGGGATCCTCGTCGAACTGGCTGGCGTGCTTGCGCAGGGCCTCCAGCTTCAGCTCGATCTGACCGGTGATGTCCACCCAGGTATCCACCGCCTCCGTCCCGTGGATATAAAGCCGTTTCACATTGTGAGGCTCCAGGCCCTCGGACAACAGCTCGGGGAAGATCAGCCGCGTGCCCGCCGAAGGAAAGACCGCATAGACCGCCGCCTCGGCCGCGGCGCGGTGATCGGGGTGGTTGACGTAATCATTTCCATAGAAGACGGCCTCCATGTTGCCTGCCATGACGACCTCCGGGCGGTGGCGGCGGATCAAACGCGTCAGGTCACGGCGCAGGTCCAGGGTCGGTTCCAGGATGCCGTCCGGGTAGCGCAGGAAGACCGTCTCGGCGACCCCCAGGAGCGAGTTGGCGGCCAATTGCTCGGCTTCCCGCAGGGCCGCCAGCTCGGGCTTGTAGCCCGCCCCCCGTGCAGGGTCGTTGGAACCCGAGTCTCCGCTGGTGACCACTACCGAGACAATCCGGCATCCGTTCTGGGCCCACTTTGCAAGCGTGCCGGAGGCGCTGAACTCCTGGTCATCCGGGTGGGCATGGATGCTCATGGCAGTGCGGGGAAGGTATTCGTTTTCCATGGGAGCCTCTAAGGTTCGAGATAGGGCTGGAGGGCAGCCGCCAGGGCGCGCGTGAAAATGGATTTGCCCTCCAGGTTGAGGTGATGCGGATCCACGAACTGCCCCGGGCCGATCCCCTCCACGCGCGAAAGGTCCAGGAACGGGATGGACTGCCCGGCCAGGTAGGTCGCCAGGTCCTGCATGTACCGGTCGAGGCCGGGAGGCTGCGCGGACGGGTCCGGGAAGATATTGGTGGGTGCGCGGACAAACACCAGGCGGATGCCGCCCTCGCGGGCCAGCCGGATGATCTCCGGGAGGAACGAGGCCTCCACGCGAGCATTGAAATCCAATTGCTCGGGGGAGTAAAGACCGCTTTCGGCCTGGCGGATGGAGCGGGCGAAGAGGTCGGGCTGGACATCCCCCATGACCCCGGTGAGGGCATTGTCCGCGCAGCCGCGGTCGCAGCCAAAGAGCGCCGGGAGCAGGTGGCGCAGCCCTGCCTCGATCGATTCGCGCATCTCGAGGCGGTAGGTGTAGAGCGGGAGCCAGCCTTCCAGGAGCTTCTGGAGGGGGCTCAGCTGGGACAGGTAGGCCTTCTCCAACAGCAGGGAATCGGAGGGACGGGCGAACTTGTCGATCAGCCCGAAATAGGGGCCGGTGGTGCGGAAGGCCGGTGCGGTCAGCAGGGTGTCGCGGAAGAGGACCACCAGCATGCGCGGAGCAGGCTCTGCCGGGATGATATTGGAGCGCTCCACCAGATACCAGAGGGCCGAGGAGGAACCCGGGATATCGAGCTTGTACGCCGGCAGGCCCACTCGGGCCTGGAAGAGCGATTTCTCCACACCCTTGGTCAGCAGGGAATCGCCCAGCAGGACGATGGCGGGCTGCTGCTGCTCGATCTCGCGCAGATACAGCCGGCTCGCATCCCGGTCAAAGGTGGGGCCGGGGGGGTGGGGATAGGGTCCGTTGAAGAGCCCGGGAAGAGCCAGGGAAGAGGCTAAAAAGAGTGCCCCCAGGGCGATCACATAACGCAGGGTGGGACGCATGACGCAGTGATTTTACTCGAAAGCTTTCCCCGTGATCCCCGCGCAGGGCCTTTCCCGGTAGAATCAGGCCCAGGGAAGAACGGAGGAATGTCATGCCCACTGCCTCGCTCGAGGTGAGCGTTATCGTCCGCGCCGCGCCTGATACTGTCTTTGACTATACCGCCGACCTGACCCGGCATGGAGAGTGGTCATCCGACCCGGTCTGCATCGAGGCGGATTCCGACGGACCGATCGGAGCGGGTAGCCGCTACCGCTCCACGGCCCAATCCCACGGGATGACGTTCACGACCGAGCTGGAGGTCATCCGCTACGAGCCGCCCCTGCTCTTCGAGTTCGGCGGGCAGGATTCCACCTCCCGATTCCGGCATGTCTTCCGCTTCGAGCCGGTGGAGGGAGGCACGCGCGTGAGCCGCCGGATGATACTGCAGGTGAGCCCGTCCCAGTGGCTGGCTTTTTATCTCCTGCTTCTCCCGGTGCGCCTCCCCTCCGCCCGGAGGACGCTGCAAAAGCTGAAGGAAAAGATCGAGGCGGGATAGGGCTTTGAGTCGCGTTTACCGATTGGAGTACAATTCCCGCATCTTGCCCAGGAGAATGTAAATGACGATCGTCCTTGACGGCTCATCGCTGACCATTGAAAAAATCACTGCCATTGCCCGTCACGGGGAAAAGGTTGGGCTGGACCCGGCCGCGCTGGAACGCATCAAGGTCTGCCGCCGGATGCTGGAGGAAAAGCTGGCCGCCCGCGAGATCATGTACGGCACGAACACAGGCATCGGCGAGTTCTCAGAAAAGGTCCTCACCGACGACCAGGTGAAGGAATTCCAGAAGTATCTGATCTACAACCACGCCGCGGGGATCGGCGACCCGGCGCCCATCGAATACGTGCGCGCGGCCATGGCCGGGCGCATCAACGTCCATGCCCACGGGAACTCGGGCTGCCGGCCCGAGATCACGCTGACGCTGGTCGAGATGCTGAACCGGGGGCTGACACCCGTCGTCTGCCAGAAGGGATCGGTGGGCGCGAGCGGAGACCTGGCCCCCATGGCCCAGATGGCGCTGCTGCTGATGGGAGAGGGCGAGGCCTTCTTCGAGGGCGAGCGCCTGCCGGGCGCGGAGGCCATGCGGCGGGCAGGGATCGAGGTCCCCGGCCTGCAGGCGCGCGACGGGCTGGCGGCCATCAACGGCTCCAACCTGCTCACGGCCATGTCGGCGCTGCACATCTTTGACATGGAGCGCTGGCTGAAGCAGGCCGAGATCGCGGCAGCCATGTCCATCGAGGCGCTGCTCGGCAACATGAAGCCCTATAACACGAAGCTGCACGAGCTGAGGGGCTTCAAGGGGGCGATCACCTCGGCGCAGAACATCTCGAGATTGATCGAAGGCTCGGACCTGACCACTGGCAAAATGAAGACCAAGGTGCAGGATGCCTACTCCATGCGCTCCACGCCACAGGTCATCGGGGCGGCGCGGGATGCGGTCGCTTACGCCCGCTCGCAAGTGGAGATCGAGCTGAACGGGGTGGGGGACAACCCGATCTTCGTGCCCGAGCTGAATCTCACGCTGACCGGGGCGAACTTCCAGGGTACGCCCGTGGCCCTGCCCATGGATATGGCCGGTGCGGCCATCACCATGGTCTCGGTGCTCTCGGAGCGCCGCCTTAACCGCCTGACGAACCCCGCCCTCTCGCAGGGGCTGCCGGATTTCCTGGCGCACGAGCCCGGCTTTTACTCCGGGCTGATGCTTTCTCAGTACACCGTGGACCACCTGATCGTGGAACAGCGCATCCTGAGCGCGCCCGCCAGCATCCAGTCCATCCCGGCCGCGGCCGACCAGGAGGACTTTGTCTCGATGGGAATGAACACGGCCATCAAGACTGGGCAGATCCTGGATAACGCCTATGGCGTGCTGGGGATCGAGTTCATGGCCGCCGCGCAGGCCCTGGATTTCCGCCAGTTCACGCCGGGCAAGGGCACGCAAAAGGCGCGCGATGTCATCCGCCGCCATGTGGAGCACCTGGAGGTGGACCGGCCGCTCTACAACGACCATAACAAGATGAAGGCGCTGGTGAAGTC
>CAZSPX010000033.1:13300-18899 GCA_964608885.1 uncultured Anaerolineaceae bacterium
GCGTTCAACTTGAGCGTCCATGTGCTTCCCGGCTGGAACTGCTGGAACTCTGTCACGCTGTCCGGTGAATAGCTGATCTGCCCATTCGAGGTATCAAATACCACCGACAGGTCCTCCGAGGCCGAGCCGGCACGCTGGTCCGTGCTGACGTTCGGCGAGGCATAAACCGGGAAGAGGTCGCTGCCCTCCTGGGTATAGGTCTGGATGGTCTGCCACTCCATCACCGTGTAGGAACAGTAATTGGTGCTCTCGTCGTGGCACTCCTCCACCACCTGCCCGTAGCCGTTGCCCTGGTCGATGGTTTTCTGCTCGCAGACCTGGTGCGTCTCGGTGCGGCAGGAAACGTCATAAGCGCCACCGGGCGGGCTGCCGGCTTCATCGTTATGGCGCACCTCCTGTTGCTGCTGGAGGGGTACCGAGGTCTGCCAGTGGACCTCGCTCACGGTCCCTTTCACGGAGGAGGACGGGAAGACAAAGAGGAACAGGGCCGCGATACAGCAGATGAGCAGCGCCGCGCCGATGCCGCCGATCAACAGCCAGTTCGGCTTGCGGGCGGGCTGTTGTGAGGCCGGTGCAACGGGTTCGGCGGGAGCCATTCCTCCCATAGGCCCACTGAAGCTGACCGGACCGGCGGGCGCCGAAGCGCGCGGCAGCGGGGACCCGCATTTCTTGCACATGGTCTCGGTGGCCGGGTTCTCCGTCCCGCAGTTGGTGCAGATCACGGTGACCACCGGGGCAGCAGCCGCCATCTCCCGGCCTGATTCGCGTTTCTTCCCCTCGACCAGGTCCGCGCCACACTGGGAGCAGGTCACGGCGGTGGCAGGGTTGCGCGTCCCGCAGAACGCACAGATGATATCCGCACCGGCGGCCGCGGCCTGCACTTCCTTCGCATCCGTGACGAGCTTCTCCTCCGCGGTGCGCTCAAATTGAACGTTCTCAGGCTGGGGCGCGCCGCAGTTCTGGCAGGTCTTCACCGAGCCGGGGTTGCGGCTGTTGCAGTTCGGGCAGGTCCACTCCAGGCGGACATAGCCAATGGTGCGCTTGGGGGTCATCAGATCTCCTCAATTCGAATGATAAATCAATGCGGGGAAAAATCAAGAGAGGCTTAGCGCGCTTTCAGCTCATGCTGCTGGCGGACCTCTTCCAGGCGGGATTCGATATCCGGCTCGGGGTACGGAGAAGGGTCCGTGACGGAGGGAGCTTCTTTGGAACCGGTCAGGGCGCGGAAGACGGCCTCACCCCCGTTGGCCACATTCTGCGGGTCATAGCCGCCTTCCAGGATAAAGATGACCTTTCCCTGGCAGAACTCGGAGGCCATGTCCACCAGGCTCCTGGAGATCTGGAAAAAGCCCTGCGTGGATAGCCCCAGCGAGGTGATGGGATCGTTCCAGTGCCCGTCGAACCCCGCTGAGACGAGCAGGAGCTGAGGGCGGAAGGCCGCCAGCACGGGCCGGATGACCACGTCCTCAATGCGGATAAAGCAGGCATCCCCCGCATAGGCAGGAAGCGGGACATTAATGATGCGCTTGCGCGCCGAGGGCGCGTCCGTGATGCGGCCGGTGCCGGGGTAGATGCCCCACTGGTGGGTGGAGAGGAAGCCCACGCGCGGCTCGTCCAGGAAGGCGGCCTGAGTCCCGTTACCGTGATGGGCGTCGAAGTCCACGATCATTACCCGTTCCAGTCCGCCGGCAAGCGCCTGGCGCGCTGCAATGGCGATGTTGTTGAACAGGCAGAACCCCATCGCCCGATCCGGTTCGGCGTGATGCCCGGGCGGCCGCACAATGGCAAAGGCATTGCGGGCCTCGCCTTCGAGGACCGCCTGCAGACAGGTGAGGGCGCCTCCCGCGGCCAGCAGCGCATCCGCGTAGCTGGAAGGGGTGATGAAGGTTGGGGCGTAATCAATGATGGCCGGGGCCTGCTCACGGCAGGCGTGTTCCAGCGCAGCAATATACTGGCGGTCGTGCACAAGCGCTATCTGCTCCGGGGAAGCCGGGGCCGCACTCAAGCGCCGGGCGTCGAACTCCTCCAGCCGGGATGCCAGCAGGTCCAGGCGCGCCGGGCGCTCGGGGTGGTCCGGGTATTCGTGAGCCGGGGAAGAGACGAGGCTGTAAACGGTCTCCATCAACTGGATTATAAAAGCATTCGGGGTCGGAGGAAAAGCGGCCGCCTCAGCGAACCGGGGCATGGCCTTAAAAGGAACCGCCGCCTGCCAACATGGGGGGGGCATGCTGAACGAGGCGGCGGGGTTGACACCTAATTACCAGTAAAGGGAGGGCAGGTGTCGATGCGTTAAATATACAACCCCATTCTTACAGAATAATTAAATTCAGATTAGAATTGTCCGAATTTGTGATCCTTGTTCTCAAAGAGCCTCATCCACTCTTCCAGCTCCCGCTCGCTCATGGGGCTTCCACCCGGTGAAGCCGGATCAGGCCCGGCACGCAGCGTTTCGATCACCGTGCGGGCGAACTCCTCGGAGGAGATCACCCTGGCGCCCCTGGAGCGCGCCCCGCCCTGCAGGTCGCGATCGGAGGTGATCACCGTCCAGTTGCGGGCGGAGTGTCCGAGACGATCCAGCCGGTTGCGGATGGCCTGGTCGGCGATGAGAGGCCGGCGCACGAAATGGGCGACCACCTGGCCGTAATGACGCGTCAGGACGGAGCCCGGAGGCGCGTTGTCGAAATAGACCTCCACCGGGCGGCGGCGCGAGAGGCGGCAGAACTCGTTGAGGAGCTTGAGGAGGGCCATCTCGTCGTCCAGGGCATCCAACTTCAGGCCGAGCTTGGGGATCAGGTTGTGACCATCGATCAGATAGGGCATCGGGATATGGCCGCCATTGTACGCCCCCGGGGAGGGATTGGCAAGCACCGCCCCTCCCCGCACAGGCCGCAGCTTAACGGACGGCTTCGCGGGTGGTGATCTCGAAGCGGGGCGGTTTCTCCAGGTGCTTCTTCACGGCGCACAGCTCCGCCGACTTGATGAGCGCATCGTAATATTTGGAGGGGAATTCCGGGGGGACCTGGATCTCCAGGTCGATCTTCTCCACCATCCCGTTGATGGGGTTGGCGTGAACGCGCTGGATCAGGTGCAGCCCCTCGGTGGGCAGGCCGCGCTGGCGGCAAAAACCCAGCACATAGATGCCCGCGCATGTGCCGATGGAGGCGAGGAAGGTGGCAAAGGGGGAGGGTGCGAGCCCGTCCGGCGGCTGGTCAGTGGGAACCGTGAGGTTCCCAAAATGTGCATCCACCCTCGAGCCGCCGGGAAAATCGATCAGCATTTCCATGAATGGTCTCCTTAATGTGAACTAAGTATTTGATGCAGCCGCGTTGAAAAAGTTGCCCCGGCGATATAATGAAATCGTCCGGGACCCTCCAACGCCGGGAGGGTCCCAAAAACGACCTTTGAGAGGTCGGGACGTATATATACTGTACGTAGCGAAAGAAGAGGAGACAAGATGGCCGACAGAAATGACAAACGCATCACGGTTCCCACCAGCGGCAGCGCCCTGCGCGACCTGGTGAACCGGTTGAAGTTGATCGTGCGGCTGATGGGCGACAACCGCGTCAGTCCCTTCCTGAAGCTGCTCCCGATCGCCTCCCTGATCTATCTCATCTCACCCGTGGACCTGGTCATGGGCATCCCCGGCGTCAGCGCGCTGGACGATATGGCGCTCATCTCGCTGGGAGCCTACCTGTTCATCGAGTTCTGCCCGCCGGACGTGGTGCAGGAGCATATGAAGCAGCTCGCAGGCGTCACCGGCTCCACGGGGGAGGATGTGGAAGTTGTGGACGGCCAGGCGACCGAGATCCGCGATAACGAGGACTAGACCTTGCAGCGTGCCGCCTTCCTCTTAATGGCACTGGTCCTGGCAGCCTGCACCGCGACCCCCACCCCTGTCCCCGCCTCACCCACGAATCCCCCGCCGACAGCTGCCCCCTTACCCACCGTCACAAACACAGTCCCGCCTCCTGCCCCCACTCTTACACCCACAGCCGCCTCCACGGGGACCTTTCCGGACCCGGCTGGCTTTGCCTGGACGCAGGTCGTGAGCGGCCTGAGCCGCCCGGTGGATATCCAGGATCCAGGCGATGGCTCAGGCAGGCTTTTCATCGTTGAGCAGGCCGGGCGCATCCTCATTCTGCAGGATGGAGCCCTCCTGCCCACTCCCTTCCTCGATATTGTCTCCGAGGTGGGCAGCCGGGGGAACGAGCAGGGCTTGCTGGGGCTGGCGTTCCATCCCCGATACGCGGAAAACGGGAGATTCTTCGTCAATTACACCGACACGAACGGCGATACGGTCATCTCGCGCTTCCAGGTTTCGGAAGATCCCAATCTTGCAGATGCCGCCACCGAGACCCCCGTCCTCACCGCCGACCAGCCCTACCCCAATCACAATGGAGGCGTGCTGGCCTTCGGGCCGGACGGCTACCTGTATGCCGGGCTGGGCGACGGCGGCTCGGGCGGCGACCCGCTTGGGAACGGGCAGAAGACGGATACCGTCCTGGGCAAGATTTTACGACTCGACGTAGACTCAGGCGATCCCTATTCCATCCCGCCCGACAATCCCTTCGGGAACGAGGTCTGGGCCTACGGGCTGCGCAACCCATGGAGGTTCTCCTTTGACCGCCTCACGCACGATCTCTATATCGGAGACGTGGGCCAGGGAGCATGGGAGGAGATCGATTTCCTGCCGGCAGACTCTCCCGGCGGGACGAACTTCGGCTGGAATATCATGGAGGGGAACCATCCTTACAGCGGGGGCGACAGTACCGGCCTGACGCCGCCCGTGGCCGAATACGCCCACGGCTCGAACCCGGGCGGCTGCTCGGTGACCGGCGGCTATGTGTACCGGGGCCAGTCGCTGCCTGAATGGCAGGGCCTCTATCTCTATGGCGACTATTGCAGCGGCATCATCTGGGGGCTGCTCCACACCGATTCCGGGTGGCAATCGCAGGTGATGTTCCGTTCCAGTTTCAGCATCAGCAGCTTCGGGCAGGATGCGGGCGGCGAGCTATACGTAGCCGATCTGGGTGGAGCAATCTACCGGCTCGACAGGAAATAAGCGTTATGAGGGGGAAGGGCCGCGGGATGGCTCTCCCCTCTGAGAGGCAGGGGGAGATCTTAAAAAATTTTAAGACAATTACGGGATACTCCATCCAAAATGCGCGTTTTGTCACCTCATAAAATGACGCGTGTCACTGGCAGAGTTGTCTGACATACCGTACACTAATGTCACTCTGGAGGTGCGAATGGTGCTCCGTACGTGGATAGTCGAGAAGATCAAGTACTGTGAGCATGTCGGGCACGAGATCGCGCTGGAGACCGAAGTGGTCTATCCCGCCGAAAACCTGCCCGAGCAGGCGCCCCGCGTGCTGGCCCACCGCTGCTCAAGCGGAATGGAATGCAACCTGATCGACAAGCCAGCCTGCAAACTGTGCGGCACCAATCCAGACCTTAACCTTGTGTAAGAGCGGGCAAAACTCTCCTACGATTGTTTGCCCCCCTTAAAACTCTCTCCTCCCTCTGAGTTGGTCAAAGGCTGCCCCGCGAGCGATCGCGGGGTATGCCGTTAAAAAGCCCGCCTCCTCAGGCTCGATAT
>CAZSPX010000034.1:0-2041 GCA_964608885.1 uncultured Anaerolineaceae bacterium
TACAGGCTGGTCCCCATGACATCCAGCCGCGCCCAGCCATCCTCGCGGACCGCCATGTCATAAGCCTGTTCGAGCAGGGGCAGGGGATCCGGGTCGGTCCGGCTTTCTGCTTCGGACCTAGCTTCGGCTTCGGTTTTTGACTCTCCCCCGTTTTTAGGTTTGGCGGCCTGCCTGCGGCGGGTCGTGGTGGTGCGGGTCTTTTTCTTCTCAGCCACCAGATTCTCGGTATAGACAAAGACATCGCAGGCATTGACAAAGGGCTTGGGGGTTTTCTTCTCCCCGATGCCCATCACGAAGACGCCGCTCTCACGGATGCGGGTGGCCAGGCGGGTATAGTCGCTGTCAGAGGACACCAGGCAGAAACCCTCCACGACGCCGGAATGCATGATATCCATGGCGTCGATGATCATGGCGCTGTCAGTGGCATTTTTGCCGATCGTGTAACGGAATTGCTGGATGGGCTGGAAGGCGTGGAAGTTGAGTGTTTCCTTCCAGGTGTTCATATTGGAGGTGGGCCAATCGCCGTAGATGCGGCGCACGGTCACCTGGCCATAGCGGGCAGCCTCCACCAGCATCTGGGAGAGCAGTCCCGCCTGGGCATTATCGCCGTCGATCAACATGGCCAGCTTGTGTCGCGGCAGGGAGGTCAATTGTTCGTCTGTCATGCCCTCGATTATACTCGCTGGAAGCCTCCCTCCTCCCTCAGAATAGATGTGGAACATTCTCAGCCCGGGAAGCAAAATGATATTCCTCCGGGACATTTCCCCGCAAACCTCCTGGCAGGTTCAGGCTCTCTTTTACGATTCCTTTACACACGGCAGGTAGAATATGGCCATGTCCAAGATCCTCATCATTGATGACGAGCCTTCCATTGTGAACCTGGTGAGCGCTTACCTGAGGCCCGAAGGCTACCAGGTCTTCACCGCTGCGGATGGGCCCACAGGTCTAAAGGCGGCCCGTGCCTATAAACCAGACCTGATCCTCCTGGATGTCATGCTGCCCGGGATGGATGGGATGGAGCTGCTCTCGCGTTTGCGCCTCGAATCGGATGTGTATGTCATTATGCTGACAGCCCGCACGGAAGAGACCGATAAGGTCATCGGCCTGACGGTGGGTGCGGATGATTATGTGACCAAGCCTTTCAGCCCGCGCGAGCTGACAGCTCGCATCAAATCCGCGCTACGGCGGCTGGAGAAATCGCCTTCCTCTTCGGAAGAAGGGGAGATCCTTTCGTTCCGTCACTTGCGGATGGATAAAGGGGCTCGGACGGTCATGCTGGAAGATCAGAGTGTGGATCTTACAGCCATTGAGTTCGAACTGCTTTGGGCACTGGCGCAAAACCGGGGCCGTGTCCTGACGCGTGAACAGCTCCTAGAAAAGGTATGGGGCGGTGCATATTTTGGCGAAATGCGCGTAGTCGACGTTCACCTGGGACACGTCCGTCAAAAGCTAGGCATCCCGGATCTGATCGCAACTGTCCGTGGTGTCGGGTATCGCTTCGAGGATGAACCGCTATGAAGATTTTTCCTCTCCGCCTGGGAATAAAGCTCTTTCTCTCCTTTTTGTTCGTCATCCTGGTGGGGATGGCCGTCCTGTTCCTGACCGCGCGCCTTGCGACCCCGCGTGCCTACCAGCGGCACTTTCTCTTCATGGAACAGCAGTTCGCCGGCGGGGGCATGATGGGCGCTGGAGGAGGGGCGGGCCCGGGTGGCAGGGGCTCGCAGGGGAGCATGATGGGAGGTCTGTACCGGGAATTCCTGGCATCGTTTAACGAGTCACTCCTCCTGGCGGCCGGTATGTCCATGCTGGCTGCGGTGGGGGCAAGTCTCTTGATCAGCCGCGGGATCGCCCGGCCGGTTCGGAACATGATGACTGCCAGCCAGCGCATAGCCGAAGGCAACTTTTCCGAGCGTGTGCGAGTCAGCGGCGGCGATGAATTGGCTGAGCTGGGAACCCATTTCAATGCCATGGCCTCCCAACTGCAGCAGGTGGAGCAGCGCCGGCGTGAGCTGATCGGCGATGTTGCCCATGAGCTGCGCAC
>CAZSPX010000034.1:2141-18866 GCA_964608885.1 uncultured Anaerolineaceae bacterium
GTAAATGCTGACCCGGACCGGGTCGAGCAGGTGCTGATGAACCTGCTGTCGAATGCGCTTCACTATTCCGATGAAGGGGGCACAGTTCAGGTTTCCAGCCGGACCGCGGGCGGCATGGCAGAGGTATCAGTGCGTGACACCGGGATCGGCATCCCGGCCGAACACCTCGGGCAGATCTTTGACCGCTTCTACCGGGTGGACAAATCACGCTCACGCGAGCGGGGCGGCTCAGGGATCGGTCTTACGATCGCCAGGCAGCTTGTAGAAAATCACGGGGGCAGGATCTGGGCTGAGAGTGAAGGACAGGCGAGGGGCAGCCAGTTCACATTCACACTGCCCCTCGCAGGGTAGCCTCAGGGGGTGATCGGCTTGACCACACCGACGTCCAGCGGTTCCCCCCCGCCGGAGAGGTCGATGTTGGTGCAGGATGGCTGGTCCACGCGCTTGATCACAGTTGAATTGGAAATGGCATCCACCTGGATCACTGTGTTCACCTGGTAGGTGGAATCCACTGTCAGTTTGAAGGTGACCTGGTATCCGGCTGGCAGCATGCCTACGCACTTGGTCTTGTCCGGGTGGGCGCGGTCTTCGTCCGCGGCGCGCAGCAGACCACAGGCATTGGGAAGATCCGCGGTGCCGGTGTTCTTCAGGACCACATAGGCATTGGTCACTTCGCCCATCCCATGGGTGACATCCAGGCCGGTATTGCAGCCCAGGATAACGATCTGTACATCCTGAAAGGGGGTGGGGGAGGGAACGATGGTCTCGGTGAGCGTCACCGGGATCGGGGTTTCTGTGACCGGGGTGACAGGTGTGAACGTGGGCGTGAGCGGCTGGGCTGTTGTTGTCATAGTGGGCGTAAAGCTCGGGAACACGATGAGCGGCGTTGCCGTGACGATGCCCGGTGTGCGCGTGGGAATGGCGGTCCAGACCGGAAAGGGCTGCGGCGCGACATTCCAGGCATCACAGGCGCTGAGGGCGCCCACCATCACCAGCAGGATCATGACTCTCTTCATCTCTACCTCTCCGCCAATTGTATCCTGCCAGGGGCGTCTTTTAAGCGTCACTTCGGGGCGCAAAGCGCCTTTCTATTTGTATTCCACCCCCGGAGAATCACCCTAATGGGTATTGTGGGATTTCGCGCTATATGAGAGAATAAATTGATCCTGCTGCCGGGTGCCCCCCTCACCCTGTGGCAGGATCATTTTATGAGACGGTTTGCCGGCTATGGGATCCAGTTGGAGATTACATTGACCACCCGGTCGGGCTGGGCGGGGTCGTTGGTGACCATGTGAACGGCGAAATTATGCGGGCCTTCCATGCCTGCGTGCATCATGAATACAGTGGACCGGATCACGGCAGTCTCGCCTGGCTGTAAGACCATCGAACTGATGGTCAGTTCGGGCGGTCAACACCCCTCCAGGACTTCGATATACGGCTGATCCTTAAAGCGCAGGACGCCATTTCCCTGGTTGGTGACTTTGATCTCGAAGGTCAGCTCGGTATCCAGCTTGACATCACCGTACTCGATCTTCTGCGGCTCCACGGCCAGGGCGGGAGTGCCCCCGTCGGCGCGATTCTGGAACAGGAAGACCATGGCGGCTGCGACGATCAGGACAACTCCCAGGACGACCATGGGAAGCGGGAGTGTGGTTTGCTGCTTTCTGCGTTTCTTGGACATGCTGCTCCCTTGGTTCAATATTGGAATTGTAGCGAATACAGGTAGGCGACAAGGTCCCAGATCTGCTCATCAGTGAAGATCGGTCCCCACATGGGCATGCCAGTACCCATCCCACCGCGCAGGATCTTTCCTTGCAAGAGGGCAGGGCTGGCACCCAGCATGCGTATGGGGTCGGCCAGGTTCGCGGGCGTCTGCATAGTCATTCCCTGTGCTCCAGACATGGACCTCATGGATTCTTCACCCGTGTTGTACAGGTCATCCGCGAAGACTCCATCCCCTCCGGCTGCTTCGCCGTGGCAGGCCGCGCAGTTCTGTGAAAACAGCCTCCTGCCATTCTCGATACGTTCGGCAGTGGTGTTCGAGCGCCAGACCTCGGCAACGATACCCCATTTCTGAGTTTTTGTGAGAGAGGTTCCCTCCAGTTCCTCGTGAAGCTGCGCGGGGGAATGTGAGCGGTAATAATCTCCTGCGAGGAATCTCTCAAGGTCCGGCTGGACCGCCAGGACCTGCCGGCCTTCGGCTGCCGAGGGAACCTCCGGGGGAGTTTCCGAGGCCGGGTGCGGCGCATCGATATCCAGCCCCAATTCCTGGTACAGCGGGACTCCGGTTTTGTCTGCAGGGGGACCACTGCCCAAGACCTCAATGGTGCCTCGCATTCGCCAATGATTCAGACCACACCAGCGCGTGCAGTAGAACGTATAGATCCCGGGCTGATCGAAGGTAAGGGTCACCTCGGAGACCTTCCCGGGTTCGATATCCACTACCGGTTCTTCAGATTGTCCGATGGCGAAGCTGTGGACCACATCATCCGAGGTCATGCGCAAATGAAGCGGGACTCCGGCCTGTGCCTGGATAACCTGCCGGCTCCAACCTCCGTTCTCCGGAATGCGGGCATGCAAGATACTTCCCCGACCCGAAAAATACATACCCAGGGGGATTCCAACCACGAGCAGCAGGGAGCCGAAGAAAAGCAAGCGGGCGGCGAACTCTGAGCGGTTCATAGCAGCAGCCAACTCATTCCGATGGCGGCAAGAAACAGGTAGATGATCACGGGGATTGCGGAGATCCCCCGCCGGGATGTGACCTTCACGGTCTGGTTGGCGGACCAGAGAAGCCCACCGGTGAGCGCCAGTGTCTGCAGGGGCGCTGCCGCCCGGGGGATCAAAGGCCGCCATGCCAGGGAGGCGCTGCCCAACAAATCCCAACCCCAGCCGAACGGATCAGAGAGCACCATCAGTATGTAGGTTGCATTGCTCAGAACAAACGAAAGGCTGAAGGCGATCCAGAATGCCAACCCGAGTGGGATGAGGGCAGAGGAGAGCTCTGAAAACAGTTTTTGAGCCGGCAGCTTGACTCGTCTGAGGGTCGCTCCCAGCCTGATGCAGAGAAAGTACAAGCCCGGAAGGATTAGAAAAATCAGGCCTGTAAACGAAGCTGAATACAGCAGCCATGGTTTTGAACCGATCCCGTATGCCGCGCTCTTGAGAGTTCCCCACGGACCAAGAAGCACCGCGGCATAGACCATTGCCGAGCCCAGCATGATAAAGGCTTTATAGGCTTCATCCAGTTTTGCCGCAGGTTTTTCCAGGTCTGATCCAAAGGGCCGCAGGTTGATGGAAAGATTGTCCCTTGGACAGGTCCGCAGGCATTCCATGCACAGCCCGCAGTAGGTATTGCGGGTCATGCCGCCCGGAAATACATCCCAGGGGCAGCCGTAGCCCTGCTCCGAGCCGTTATAACAAGCCTTGCTCTCACACTTCAAGCATACCGCACGATCCTGGATGCGCAGCTCAATAGGGGAAGCCTGAGAATAGAGCCCGATGAAACCCCCGACCGGGCATAAATACCGGCAAAATGTGCGCCGTTCATAGATCAGACTCATTACCACTGCCATAATAAGCATTGCCAGCAGTACCATCGAGCTGATCATGGGGCCGGTCAATATGAGCGGCGAAAATAACGCCACCAGCATGAAGCTGAGGTTTTGAAGCCAGATATTACGCAGCGCCCTGGGCCAGCGGAGCCTGCGACGTGCCTTGGCAGTCCCTGGCTTCATCATCCGGCCGCGCTGGAGCCATTCGCCCGGAAGCGGGATGGGGCAAATGGCGCACCATCCGCGCCCCAGGAGCGGGACCGCCACAAGGATGAGCAGGGCCCACCACGCGATCCATACGAATACTATGGCGAAATTCCGGCTCCCGACCGGGCTGCCGATAAAACCTGACAGGATCGCCAGCAGGAACCCTGCCAGCATTGCCAGGAGCACGATCCATTGCGGCCAACGGGATACGATCAGACGTTTAATGGAGGGGTTGGAGGTGAGGGAAATGCGGTTCATTGAGATCCGGAAGGCATCCACTGCAGGGTTCCCGCCAGGACGACGAGCACGGCCAGTGCCGCGCTTCGAAGGAAGGCGTCGTTCTGACCAACCACCATTCTACCGATCATGAAGGGATGCATCGCACCACATGTCACATTGCAGCGAAACCGGAAACTGCCCGCCCGGTCGGCTGTGAAGCTCAGGGTCTGCGTTTGTCCCGGGTCGGCAGTGACGGAGACGTCATAGCCGTCCACATAAAGTCCATGGACTGAATCCATGCTGGAAAGCTCGATGGTTACCAGGTCGCCCTGGCTGACCTGGATTTCCCCGGGATCGTAGCTGAACTGGCTGGCATCTATGTGAATAATGCGTTCGATCGGGCGACTGGTGCGCGAAGGGAAGGGAGCAGTTGCAATCACGCCCCCCAGCAGGAGCACCAGCAGCCAGGACCATCGACGCAATTTCATTTCTCAGGACTAGGGCATATTCGAGGTGCCATACTTCCCATACGTGTCATCGACATAGGTCCGGATCTCAGGTGGGCTCTTTCCTTCACGCGTCAGCCTCATTGCATCCTGGGTGATATCCACACAAATGGAGCAGCCCAGGGCGTGGTTGTCAAGAACAAGACTGCCATCTGCATTCTGCCCCGACACATAACAGGAATAGTTCGATGTATGACCAATCGAGCCACAGCCGCAATAGCAGGGGATCGCCTTCATGACGTCCGGGTTGGCAGCGGCGAATTGATAGGCCTGCTGAACCACAACCGGGGCGGATCGGACCTCGGGAGGCATATGATCCATCCCGAGCATGGGTAGATCGGTTGTGCTCTGCGCTGAGCAGGCCGGAAGGGTGGTGGCCGTAAGAAGCAGGATGAGCATGGGGAAAATCAACTTACGCAGGCCAGGGAGCATCAGGACCTCCTCAAGGCGGACTTGGAGTACCAGTTAGATTATAGAAGACCGGGGTGGTGGAAGATAGTGACAAAGAGCGCATGTAACACGTGCAATTGCACCTATATTGTCTAATTTATTAAAATCAGGTGAGAAAATAAGAGCCTGCAGGGGCTCACGGGAGCTAGAGTTGGCCCGATCGATCCAGGGAAGCTAACTCTTCGAGATAAAGCGGGTCTTGATATCGCTGTGGAGCGAAGGTCGGAGCGTAGGCCGGGAGCTGTCCTCCCGTGATATGCGCGGCCAGCAATTCTCCCGCGGCGCAGGCGGACATGATCCCGTAGCCCGAGAGGGCGCCAATTACGAAGGCTCCTTCCACTTCCAGGGGCCCGGCCAGGAGGCGGTTTTCCGGGGTCTTGGTGTAGTAGCCGCCATCCAATTGGGGGCGGGGCATACGTTGGAAATACTCCTGCATGCGCGGAAGCATGGAGGCCAGTCCCCGCAGTGCGATCTCAGGGTACATCTCATCCAGGGGGGGTGGCCATACTGGCTCCATTCGCTTGGTCTGGTATTCCCACAGCAGGATGATGTTTTGACTATCCGGACCGCCCTCCGGGCGGGTGTGCGCCCCGGAGGGGAAAGTCTCTGTCAGCCAACGTGAGGCAGGGTCTTCAGCGAGGGCAGCTCGTTCGTCCTGTTCCCAGGACAGGGATTGTGCGTCATCCCAGATGAGCAGAGGCGCCTCCCGGCCGAGGACGCCCAGCGAATCCTTGATGACGGTTTTGAGATGGAGCTCGGTGTGGACCGGCAGATCGACCTCCATCAACCTGCCTACCTCTGCCAGATAGGGCCCTGCGGCATTGATGAACAGAGGAGTCAGGATCTCCTCGCCTGAAGCCAACCTGACGCCTCGCACCCGGCCAGCCTCCAAGTGGACGGCCTCCAGCCGGCCGCTGGCAAAACGCGTGCCCGAGGCCCGAGCTTGCTCCAGAAGGTACATCCCCAATTGCTGGGCACTGAGCCAGCCGGCTTGGCGGGCATGCAGGGCGGCTGCAGCCCTGCCGGTAAGATAGGGAAAGTGTTTCCGGATCAGTTCGGAGCCGATCAACAGGTCGGCCCCCACCGGGGCATCATGGAATCCCTCGGGGGGGGAGGGTTGATAATTGGAATTCAGGCTTGTGTGCACGCGCAGGTCGCCCGCCCCCAGGGCGGAGGTCTTCCGGGCGCGCCCGGTCAATTCCGGGAGCTTGCTTTCATCCCCCGTGACGTACAAATACCCGCGCCGGTTAAGGTGAAAAACATTTCCACTCTCGTCTGCCAGCCGTTCCATCAGTTCAATGGAACGGTTCATGAGCGCCAGCATGGCAGGATCGGGCCACCAGTTGCGGTAGCATTCAGTGGACCGGTCACTGGTAAATGATAGGGGCGGGCGCTGGTCCACGAGCAGGATATCCCGCAGCCCCGCCTTGCTCAGGTAATAGGCTGCGCTAACCCCGGCGATCCCTGCGCCACAGACAACAGCCTCGTGCATGGATGTCATGATTTGGAGAATTTTGTCGCAAGCTGCTCCGTGGAGGGCTCCACCATGATCGAGCCGTCCGGGAAAATGATCGTCGGAACAGAGCGCTGGCCGTGATTGACCCTTTTTACGAAATCTGCGCCCTGCGCGTCTTCATCCACGTTGACCATTTTGTAGGCGATATGCTGCCGTTCGAAAAAGAACTTTGCCCGCCGGCAGTCGGGGCACCAATCCACTGCATACATCACGATGTTCTGGGGCTGTAGTGTATAGAGATCGTCTGTCATCCTGCCCTCCCGAGACTGAAGGTTTTGTGGATTATCGCACAATTTGGATAAAACTGGGATAGATGGGATGTCAGGTTCTGAGGGTGCCTAATTTCCTGTTATCTCTGGATCTGGTGAACGATTCCAGAGTATTTTGGTGGGCGTTGCAAGCCGCCAAAATTGTCATAGATTTTCAATAGGACGGAAAGGCTTTCTGGCGTAAGATTGAAAGGTGGTAAATCCCTTCCAGAAGCTGCTGCGTGTGGCGCTTGCGATCGGCCCGGCTTCCGAGATTGAAGCCAGCTTGAAGCGTATGGCGCAAAAAGGACAATCCGGTCTCCAGTTTTCCCCAATTAACGGTCTGGAGCCTCTGGCTATGCCCTATGGACAGCTTTCCTGGGACCTTCTCCTGGCAGAGTTGAATTATCCCGGCCTGCAGTGGAAGCTTCAAAACAGCGGGATCCATTGCCCTGTTGTGATCCTGGCTGAACCTAGTTGCGAGGGGGAGGCGCTGGAGCTCCTGGAAACAGGACAGATCTCGGATTATGTGCTGACCAGCCAGGCTCAGCTTAAGCGCCTGCCCCTGGTATTGAAGGCAGCCGCGGCGCGAGGGCGAATTCGCGGGGACTGGCATGCCGATGGGCCGCGCGGAGTTCTGCAGGAGGCGGTATATCAGATCGCGGAAGCCTCGGAGAAGGCCGAATCATTGGACGCCCTCCTGCCGCGCATCCACGAAATCGTTGGACGCGTCATGCCGGCCGGGAACTTCTATATTGCCCTGTATGACCCCGCCGCGGATACCCTCCACTTCCCTTATTTTGTGGATGAGAAGGATGTCCTGGAGGAGACCACCTATAAAGCGCGGCGAGGCCTGACCGAGTTCGTGCTGCACAGTGGCAAATCTCTGTTGGTAGCCAAGAATTCCCAATTGCGCCTGGCGATCTCCGGCGAGGTGGATGCCGTCGGCCCACCCTCCGAGATCTGGCTGGGTGTGCCCTTGATCGTGGATGGCAGCTGTACAGGGGCCATGGTCGTGCAGCATTACTCGGATCCGGAGGCCTACGGCGAGGTTGAGCAACGCATGTTGGAATTTGTATCCTCGCAAGTGGCCATGGTCATCCGCCGCAGGCAGGACCAGGATGCCCTGCGTGCAAGCGAAGAGCGCTATCGTGGCGTGTTCGAGAATACCAATGTGGGACTGGGACGGTTGACACCGGAAGGCCGTGTGCTGCTGGCCAATCCTGCACTGATCCGGATGGTTGGATGCGCCAGCCTCGAGGAGCTTCAGAAACTGGAATTGGTTTCCGGCGGTGACGCGGCAAGCTCACGGCGTTTTTTCCTGGACCAGTTGGCGAAAAAAGGAGAGCTCCGGGGCTACGAATCCACCTGGAGGAAGGCCGACGGTTCGACAATCTACGTGCGCGAAGATGCGCACATGGTAACGGACGCTTCCGGTCAGCCCCTCTATTTTGAATCGCTGGTGGAGGACATCAGCGAGAGGCGCCGGGCTGAGCTCTCACTGCAGGAGAAGCTTATCGCCCTGCAATCGCTGGCAGAGATCGACAGGGAAGTCCTGGCGGCTGATAACGCCCAGTCCATCCTTGAGCTTGTGTGTGACCGGATGGCCCGTTTACTGCATGTCCCGAAGGCTGTGATCCTCACCGGTGAAGATTTCCCCCGTAATTTCATGATCGCAGCCTTTGGATTTAACCACCCCAACGTGCTCAAGGACAGGCTTTCAGTTGCTGCCGGACATGGGTTGTTGGACCGCCTGGACGCCTTCTCCATTGCGGATTGGGCCCCTGACAACCCGGTTATGAGGGAGGTTGCCAGGGAAGAGGAATTGCGCGCCGTGGCCGGGGAGCCCTTCTCCACGACAAGCGGCTTGAAGGGGATGCTGATGGCTTTGGATACGCGTCCACGAGCCTGGACTGAGGATGAAGTTCAACTAGTGCGGTTGCTGGCTGGCCAGGTGGCATTGGCCCTTGAAAAGATCAGTCTGCTGAACTCGGCGCGCCGTCGCGCCAGTGAATTTGCCGGCCTCCTTCAGGTAGCGGGGGGTCTGATGGGGCGCCGTGACATCCACGCACTGCTCTCGTTAATTGTCGAGAAGGCCGCGGGTCTATATCAGGCTTCGGATGCATTCATTTATATGTATGATGAAAAGAATCAAGAAGTCAGGATGGAAGTCTCCTCAAGCGCAGATATGGGCCCGGGTGTGTCTCTCAAACTGGGCGAAGGCCTGGCGGGCCGTGTGGCGCAGACCCGGGAGCCCATGATCGTCAAGGACTACCAGGAGTGGGCTGGTCATGTGCAAGCTCAGGATGGCCGGCAGGTGCATGGAGTCATCGAAGTCCCGATGCTCTTCGATGGCAACCTGATCGGCATCCTGGGAGTTGAATCAACGGACCCGGTGCGGGAGTTCAATAAGGAGGATCTGGGGCTTCTCTCGCTGTTGGCTGAACAGGCCGCCAGCGCCATCTCGAATGCCCGCCTCTTCTCCCGTCTTCAGGACCGTAACCGCGAGTTGGACCGGCTTTCGCGCGTCTCGTCCATGCTTCTTGCCGGCATTTCGAGCGATGCCACCTCCCTGTGTCGTTCCATCGCAGAATTGTTGGTCTCTGAGTTCAATTATTCAAATTGCAGCATCTGGCTGGTCGGGGAGGATGACCTGACGCTGGTACGAGGCGCTGCCGCCGGACCATACAGCGGAGAGATCCAGGCCAGTCTCCTCACGGTCCACGGGCCGGGTGTCATTGCCAAATCCCTCCGCACCAATACCCCCATAAACCTCGGGGATGTCAGTCTTTCCCCGGACTACATTTCCAGTTGGAGCCGGACCCGTTCCGAACTCTCTGTGCCCATGCGCTCCGGGGAACGCAGGGTGGGGGTAATCGATCTCCAGAGTGACGAGCCGGATGCTTACGGGCCAGATGATGTGCGCCTGCTCGAGCTGATCGCTTCGCGCGCTGCGCTCATGCTTGAGCATGTGTACCTCTACCAGCAGACGGAGCATCGCCTCCAGCAATTGACGGTACTTTCCAACATCGACGCGGCCATCGCCTCAAGCCTGGACCTGCAGGTGACCCTGAATATCCTGGTTTCTCAGATCTCCATGCACCTACGGGCCGACGCGGTCGATGTGCTGCTCTTCAACCCCCATCTCCAAATGCTGGAATATGCCATTGGCCGCGGTTTTCGCGGGAGCGGGGTGCGGCGCGTCTCACTGCTGTTGGGGGAGGACCAGGCCGGACATGCCGCGATCGACCGCAGTGTCGTCAGCGTGGTGGACCTGACCTCGCCCCAGGTTGTGCTCTCACGCCCGGAGCGGATTTCCGGAGAGGATTTTATCTCCATGTTCGCTGTCCCTCTGATTGCCAAAGGACAGTTGAAAGGTGTGCTCGAACTGTTTTTCCGCTCCCCTGCGGAGGCAAATCCGGATTGGATCAATTTCCTGGAGACCCTGGCCCGCCAGGCCGCTGTAGCCGTCGAGGATGCCCGGCTTTTCAATGACATGCAGCGCTCCTCTACCGACCAGAATGCAGCCTATGATGCCTCTGTGGAAGCCTGGGCGCGCCTTTCGGCAA
Organism: uncultured Anaerolineaceae bacterium; assembly: GCA_964608885.1. Lineage (GTDB taxonomy): Bacteria > Chloroflexota > Anaerolineae > Anaerolineales > Villigracilaceae > JACPVF01. The sequence goes on from CAZSPX010000034.1 coordinate 12,411, forward strand.
TACGACTGAGAGAACCGGGATGGCTTCTGGGGTCGCTTGAAGCCCTGACTCTTCGCCTGGCAAGGTATATGTCCCTTCCCCAGGAAAGCCTGCCGCACCTGCATCGAGGGGTACTTTTGCACGATATTGGGAAATTGACCATACCCGATATAATATTACTTAAAGATGGCCCGCTCTCGGAGGAGGAGTGGGGGATTGTGCGTACCCACCCCACCAGTGCCTCCGAACTGCTGCAGCCCATCGCATTTCTACGCCCGGCCATCCCCATTCCTTACTGCCAGCATGAAAAATGGGATGGAAGCGGTTATCCGCGCGGCTTGAGGGGCAAAGAGATCCCTTTGGAAGCGCGCATCTTTGCGGTGGTAAATGTGTGGGTCATGCTGCAGTGTGAGCGCCCCCATCGTGCCGCCTGGGACCGCCAGCAGGCTACGTCCTATGTGCAGCAGCAGTCGGGCGCTGCATTCGACCCGGATGTGGTGGCGGCCTTCCTCAAACTCCTCCCTGAGCTGGAGGATCTCCGGGAAGAAATCATGGATTCGGTTCCGGTCTCTTAACCTTACACCTATCCTTTCAACACAAAGGAAAGCCGGATTAGTGGTACATGAATGAATTAAAGAATTCAGTCGCCTTTTTATTTTTCTTTCTTTTGATGATCTTTGGGGTGGCGCAGGTGCGTTATGTTGAGAAGAACCTGCTCAACTTCAGCCCGGTCTTCTTCATCCTTGTAACCCTTGCGGTCATTTCGGGTCTACTGGTGAAGCCGTCCCCGCGGCTGACAATTTATATTTTCCTGATGGGCTGGACCGGCGTTTATCTGCTGGTCTGGTTTTTCTACTGGCGCAACTATGCACCCGGGACCATCCAGCTCCAGATCATTCAGTTTATGCTTGTGATGATCTCCGGAGGGCTGGCTTTTGATGTTGGGCGCCAGATCGCACAGGTGTCCGGCCTGGTACGGGGTCTTACCGCCCGCACTTATCCCAATCGCACCATCGACCTATCTGCAGCAGAGGATCGTATCAGTGCAGAGCTGACCCGCAGCCGTCGCTATCACCATCCCTTGTCGCTGATCATGTTCGAGATAGAGCGCTTTTCAGCTCGGGATTTGGAGGAGCATCCTGCGCTCCAGCGCGACATCCTCATCGAATTGGCTTCCGCCAAGGTCGGGCAGATCATCAATGAACGAGCCCGCGAAACCGATCTGATCCTGCGGGATGATCAAGGCCGCTTTGTCCTCCTTTGCCCCGAGACCACACATGAAAATTCCCAAAACCTGGCCCGTCGGATCGAGGAGTCGGTCTCGACGGTCATGGGCGCCCGTATCCTATGGGGCTCATCCTTCTTCCCGACCGAAGCCCTGACCTTCGATGACCTTTTCCAAAAGGCTGAGGAGAGGCTGGATGAGCCTGAACCGCAGCCCGTGTCTCCCAGCCCTGCTCCGGAGCAAACCAAGGATACAGCCGAACTCGGGGAGAAGAGCCTGCGATGAGCGTGATCCCCATCCGATCCAGGCTGGGCTGGATCCGCGACTTCGACCCTGATCGCCGGATGCTGGTGGGACGTCCCTACCGGATCGTTAAACGATTGTTTGATGTGGGGGTCGTCGTAGCCGCGATGCCACTCTGGCTGCCACTGCTCGGGGTCATTTCGCTGGCCATTGCCATCACCTCGCCTGGAGCACCGGTCATCTTTGTACAGGAGCGCACCGGTAAAGGGGGGCGACGTTTCCATATGTACAAGTTCCGTACCATGATGCCAGGGTCTGATTCGCTGAAGGAAAGATATGCGTACCTGAACGAGCTTAAATGGCCGGATTTCAAGATCAAGAACGATCCACGCATCACACGCGTGGGAAAGTTCCTGCGCCGGCTAAGCCTGGATGAGCTTCCGCAACTTATCAACATCCTGCGCGGCGAGATGAGCCTGGTGGGACCGCGCCCCACCTCCTTCGGATCAGAGACCTACAAGCTCTGGCAGACCCAACGCCTGGATGTGATCCCTGGCCTGACGGGTCTCTGGCAGATCTACGGCCGCGGCTCGCTTGACTTTGATGAACGTCTGCGCATGGAGATCCTGTATATTGAGCGGCGGTGCATGACCCTGGATATACTGATTTTATTGCGAACTGCCGAGGCCGTTCTCCGGCAGCAAGGCGCATATTAAGTCTGCATTGGGGGGAGAAGCAACACATCTATTGATCAAGCAAGTTTCTCCAACGGATTTCTCTGGCCGCCTGCCTCAGGATGAAGAATCCCGTCTCGATTACGGCCTGAACCTTGATATTATCCACGGGTACGCTGGTCTCCTCTTGATCCAGAAGGCGCAGAAGCTGTCCCCGCACTCCGCTGGCCCGGTGTGCCCACCTCGAATCGGCTGAAAGCCGTTCCAAGCGCTGGGAGAGCAATTCCAACAGATTTCTATCTGCCTGGGAAATGGTCATACGAGGATCATACTACGCATCCGGATGGATTCCCCCAGTAGGCGCCCCCGGCGGGATTCGAACCCACAACCTACTGATTCGAAGTCAGGCACTCTATCCATTGAGCTACGGGGGCAGTTCGACTCCGCTATTCTTCCGGAGCCTCGCCGGGCATTATAACCGACAAACCCCTCTCCAGAACTGTAGTTTTCCTTGCCCCGCACGGCGATTACACGTAGAATCGGGAAATCCTCTGGAAAGGACCTTTGCGCATGGATATTCAGGTTTTTGGTGAGAATGTGATCTCCAATCTCGAGGAGGTCATCGTTGGCAAACGCCAGGCCCTCGAACTGATCGTCGTTGGGCTTCTCTGTCAGGGACATGTGTTGATCGAGGATGTCCCCGGGGTGGGAAAGACCATGCTGGCGCGCTCTCTGGCGCGTTCGCTGGATTGCACCTTTAACCGTATCCAGTTCACCCCGGATATGCTCCCCAGCGACGTGACGGGTGTTTCCATCTACAATCAGCAGGAGTCGCGCTTCGAGTTCCGCCCTGGTCCCATCATTGGGCAGATCATCCTCGCGGATGAGATCAACCGCGCCACTCCCAAAACACAGGCCGCCTTGTTGGAGGCCATGGAGGAGCGCCAGGTTACGGTGGATGGCGTGACCCACGATCTGCCCCGGCCGTTCATGGTCCTTGCTACTCAGAACCCGATTGAGTACGAGGGGACATTCCCCTTGCCTGAAGCCCAGCTCGACCGCTTTCTTCTGCGACTTCGCCTGGGATATCCTTCCATCTCCGATGAGATCCGGGTGCTCGATGACCAGCAGTTCCGTCATCCCATAGAGACCTTGAAATCGGTGGCTAAGGTGGATGAGCTGCTGGTCGCTGCCGATGCGATCCGGCAGATCTATGTCTCCCCGGCCGTGAAGCGGTATATAGTGGACCTGACCACGAAGACCCGTCAAAGCGAGGATGTATACCTGGGTGCCAGCCCGCGCGGCAGCCTCTCGCTCTTTCGAACCGGGCAGGCGCGCGCCGCCCTCATGGGACGCGATCATGTCTTGCCCGATGACATAAAGGAGCTGGCCATGCCTGTGCTGGCGCATCGCCTGATTATTAGCCCGGCGGCCCGTTTACGCGATCTCAGTTCTGATAGCCTTGTACAGGAGATAGTGTACAGCACCCCGGTGCCGGGCGGTGACTTTTCACCCGAGATGAAGCATCGGCCGGTGGGTCAGAAGGCGCGATGAGGGCTGGACGCCTCCTTGTCCTCATCCTGATCCTGGTCGGGCTGGCAGGCGCTCTCATCACCGGGTCGGCAACCTATTCCCGCCTCCTTTTTGTAGGCCTTCTGCTCGTCCTGGTCAGTGCCCTGTGGAGCTGGGCTGCCTCACGCTGGTTGAGGGTTTCAAGGCATTCCCGCACTCTCCGCGCCAATGTAGGGGATATATTTGAGGAGCATTTTGAGATCACCAATGGAAGCTACCTGCTCAACCTGTGGATCGAGGTACTTAACGAAAGTCCCATCCCTGGTGCAGCGGGCTCCCGCCTTCTTACCCTGGTAGGCGGTCATCGCACGCGCAGTTATACGGCCCGCACCTGGCTCACTCGCCGGGGTGCTTTTCCGCTGGGTCCCACCACCCTCACTTCCGGTGATCCTTTTGGGTTGATCCGACTTCGCCGGATTTTCCCTCCGCATGCCTCGCTGGTGGTTCTGCCGATGATCTTTGACCTGGCGAGCTTTTCATCCCCTCCGGGATTGATCTCCGGCGGCCCCGTGATTCATCGCAAGGCTATGGATATCACCCCTCATGCCTCCGGCGTGCGGGAATATATCCCTGGCGATCCTATGAAGCGCATCCATTGGCCCACCACGGTGCGCCGCGGGCAGGTGATGGTCAAGGAATTCGAGCAGGACCCCCAGGCCGAGATCTGGCTTTTCCTGGATGCCCAGGAGACCGTCCACTTTGAGAAACGCCAGACCCCGCAGGAGCAGGCCGCGGATGCGCTCCTCTTCAAGGTGGATGCCTTTCTTTTTAGCAAACGTCCCGAGTTCCATCTGCCTCCCTCTTCTCTGGAATATTCCGTTACGATTGCAGCCTCCCTTGCGCACTACTTTATTGCTCAGCGGCGTGCTGTTGGGCTTGTTACCTCCGGCAGGGCATACACCGCCATTCCTGCGGAGCGCAGCGAGCGCCAGGAGAGCAAGATTCTCGAGACCCTTGCTTTTGTGGAAGCCCGCAGTTCCCTCTCCGTAGCCGGCCTGGTGACGGCCCAGGGGCAGCAGTTGGCGCAGGGGAGCAGCGCCATTCTTATCACCCCCACGGTGTCCCCGGAACTGCTCGTCGCCGTGGATGAGCTTCAGCGGCGCAACCTGCGTCCCATGGTCATCCTGCTTGTGGCGCGCGGCTTTGGCGGTCCTCCGGGGACTGATAAGCTTCTTCGCTCCCTGGCGGAACGCCGCGTTCCGGTCTGCCCCATCAATCGTGATGATGATATGGGATCGGTCCTGGCTGCCTTTGCTTCCACCTCCGTTTCACAGGATGTCCATATATGGCAAAGACCCCCGTTACCCCACTTGACCTGAATTTTCGCGGTCATCCGCGATCCATTGCTTCTTATCTGATCAGGCATTCTTCCGGAGTGGTGCTCATTGAGAGTGGCCCTGGTTCCACCCTGTCTGCCATGCAGGAGGCGCTGGCTGGCGAGGGACTCTCCCCGCGCGATGTGACCCATGTGCTCCTGACCCATATTCACCTCGACCATGCCGGGGCGGCGGGGTGGTTCTCCCGCCAGGGGGCGGAGATCATCGTCCACCCATTGGGCGCACCGCACCTTCTCAACCCTGAGAGGCTTCTGGCCAGCGCCGGCCGGATATATGGTGATCAGATGCAATCCCTGTGGGGGGAATTCCTGCCGGTCCTGGAGGGGAAATTGCGCGTGGTGGAAGATCGCGAGGAAGTCGTCGTCGGCGGCCTGCGTTTTCTTCCGCTGAACACCCCCGGCCATGCCGGGCATCATTACGCCTGGCTGTTCGAGGACCTGTGCTTCAGCGGCGATATCGGTGGGATCCGTGTCCCCGGTTCCCGCTACCTGCGGCTTCCCATGCCTCCTCCCGAACTGCACCTCGAGCGCTGGCGGGAGAGTATTGCCCGCCTGCGTAGCGAGCCCTTCGACCGCATCGCCCCCACCCACTTTGGAATCTATGAGGATGCCGTCTGGCACCTGGGCGAGTTGGAAAAGGAACTGATCACTACCGACCGCTGGCTCCAAAATACCATGTCATCCATCCCCGTTGAGCAGGAGTTCCGCCGCAGTTTTGCAGAGTGGATGCAGGCCGAGGGACAGGACCGGTTGATCCCCCGGGATGTACTGGACCTGTATGATGTCACCAATCCACCCTATATGTCCGCCGATGGTCTCTGGCGTTACTGGATGAAGGTGCGTCAGGCGCATTGATTTCTTCCACCTCTCCTCTGTATACCCCCTGAGACATTTGTCACACATGGAGGGTGATTCTTGCAATGTAGCCCGTTAAATCCCCCGGTGATATACTTCACAATAAGGAGACTGCATGGAACACTTTCTAGCGATTGCTGATCTTTCCGCGGGGGAAACCCAGGATTTGCTCGACCTGGCCATCCGCCTGAAAAAGGAATATTTCGAAAAGGGCAACCCCCCTCTCTTCAAGGGAAAAGTCCTGGGGATGATCTTTCAGAAACCCAGCCTGCGCACGCGTGTATCGTTCGATATGGCGATGCGCCATATGGGAGGCGATGCATTGTACCTTTCGCCGAACGAGATCGGCCTGGGTAAACGCGAGGCCATCTCGGATATTGCACGTGTCCTCTCCGGATATGTACAGATCCTGATGGCGCGCGTCTTTGAGCACGCTCATGTCGTGGAACTGGCAAAGTGGTCGGGCATCCCGGTGATCAACGGCTTGAGCGATTACAACCATCCCTGCCAGTGCATGGCAGATGCCCTCACCATCCAAGAAAAGTTCAGTCCCGAAAAAAGCTTGAACGTGT
>CAZSPX010000035.1:0-18522 GCA_964608885.1 uncultured Anaerolineaceae bacterium
CCACAGTTCACGTGGGAGGGGGCATTGATCGCCACCACCGCGGATTTCTGCCCAGCGAGATAAGCAGCCAGGTCTTCCAACTCCCCATCCGCCAGCGCGACCAGGTTCAGATCACGGTCGAGGGCGGCATAGGAGAACGCCTTTCGGCTTGAGGCCGGGTCAATCCCCACGTAGACTGCATCAGTGAAAAACATAGTAATATCTACCCTGTCTGGAACAACAACACCAGTTTATACGAAAAAGATTACAAATGCAACAAATTCAACGCCGGATTCTATACATCCTCATCCTCATTGCCGGACTGGCATGGACCGGGATCAGCGCGGACCGCTCAGGAGGAACAGCCTCCGGGGACATCGCCGCGCCCCAGGCCGGGTTTCGTGCTCCGGACTTCAGCCTTAAGACACCGGCGGGCGAGACCTATACCCTGTCCGCACTGAAGGGACAGGCTGTATTGATCAATATCTGGGCCACCTGGTGCCCGCCCTGCCGGGCAGAAATGCCAGCCATTCAGGCCCTGTATGAGGAATACAGCCCACAGGGGCTGGTGGTACTGGGGGTCAATTCAACCATCCAGGATGAGCCCCTGAAGATCGCTCCTTTTGTAGAGGAATATGGATTGACATTCCCCATCCTGCTGGATGAGACCGGTGAGGTCACGCGGGTCTATGAGGTAAGGGCTCTCCCCTCCAGCTTTTTTATCGACCGCCAGGGACGCATCCATGAGGTGGTGATCGGCGGACCGATGTCACCCGCCTTGCTGCGCACACGCATCCAGGAGATCCTCAGGAAATGATGGAGCTCTTCCGCTCGATCTTTGCCCCGCCCAGAGACCTGATCCTGCCCATCCTGGGGGCATGGCTGGGATTGGTACTGGCCGAGAAACGCACCACCCGGCACCAGGTCAGCGAAGGGGACCTGAACAGCCTGGTTCTCAATGGGATGATCAGCTTTGTCATCGCCGGCCGCCTTGTTCATGTACTGGAGAATCTGCCCGCATTCATCCCCAGCCCTCTGAGCCTGTTCTCACCCAACCCTGACCTTTTTGATCTTCCCGGGGCCATCCTTGGAGCGGCGCTCTCGGCCGCCGCGCTGTGCAGATGGCGCAAGATCCCCATCCTGAATGCGCTGGATGCCCTGGCGCCATTCTTCGCGGTCCTGGCTACCGGGATCGCCCTCATGCACCTGGCGGCAGGGACTGCATTTGGCCAACTCAGCGATGTCCCCTGGGCGATCGATCTATGGGGCGCCCGGCGGCACCCAAGCCAGATCTATGAGGCCCTGGCTGCCCTGATCATCCTGTTATGGACCTGGTCCCTGAGCCAGCGAGCCAGGCCGGGGATCCATTTCCTGTTTTTTGCATCCCTCTCAGCCGGGTCACGATTGCTGCTCGAGGCGTTCCGGGGTGACAGCACCTTCCTGCCAGGAGGTTTTCGACAAGCCCAGGTCGCGGCCCTTGCCATCCTGACCGGCTGTTTTGTTCTGTTCGAGATCATCCTTCAAAGGCCGGATGAACCAGCGGCCGGGGATGCGGACAATCAGTCCGCAGGAATTTGACCACCCACATCCATCCGATACAGAAACAGCCGCTCTCTCTGAGCGGCTGTTCGCTATTCCGGGACACTATTGGATCGTGTCAAAATAGCGGGCCAGCTCCTGCTTCAGGCCCTCCAGAGAATCGAACACAAACAACTGATTGTTGAAGCTCCAGATGGCCTTGTCGAAATTCACGATAGTCTCCACTTTGAAATCCATCAGCGGGGTATTCCCGGCAAGGACATGCTCCATCTCCGCACGGGAGGAGATCAGACCCGTCCCGAATATCTTCAGTTCCCCCTCCTGGCGGATCAGTCCAAACTCGGTGCTGAACCACGCCAGACGCTTGATATTTTCACGCTGCTCATCGGTCTTCGCCCTGTGGAAAGCCGGCGCGAACATCTCCTGGATCTCCACATACCTCGGAAGGGTGAAATACGGCAAATGGCCGTACACATCATGGAACATATCCGGCTCGGGAGTGAATTCCAGCTCCTCGCGGCTGCGGACGTAATCCGTGACAAGAAATTCATGTTTCGCGAAATGCTGGTACCACTGCACCGCATCAGAATAGCGGACCTTCGTGCGGACGGTCTTCCAACCCGTCCGCGGGGTGATGCGTTCATTCAGCCAGGGAACAGAAGGGATCCGATCCTCAGGGAGCTGCAGATATTCGGAGCCTTCAAGATATTCTCTACATGCATATTGTCGGACCTTGGGGGCCTGTATCGCATACAGATCCCGCCAAATCTCATGCTGCTCCCGGGTAAACTCAACATCATCCTCCACTTGCGATCCACTTGCCGGAATTGTCATGGCTACCTCCTGGTTGGTGTAAGGAAATAGTATCACGGGAAAAAATCGAAGTCAACAATCCAGGGTTTATTTCTCCCATTTGGGGGATGCCCGACCGGCCCGGCCAAAATGGCGGGCGCTTCAATGATAGAATCACGCGCAATGGAGTCCCCTTCTCTGCATGGAAAAACCATCCTGATCACAGGCGCTGCACGGCGCATTGGCCGTGCGCTGGCGCTGGCGTGTGCCAGGGCAGGGGGAAATATGATCATTCACTACCGTAAATCCGAGTCGGAAGCCCGGAACCTGCAAAAGGAGATCGGTGAGATGGGCACGCAGGCATGGAGACTCCAGGCTGACCTGCAAAAGCCCGAGGAGATCGAGCGGCTGATGGAAGAAGCCGCCGGGCTCTCGCCTTTATACGGGCTGGTCAATAACGCCTCGATCTTCAAGAACCTCAGCCTGGATGAAACCCGGCTGGAGGATTGGGAGCAGCATCTTGCCATCAACCTGACCGCGCCATTCCTGCTCAGCCAGGCCTTTGCACGCCATGCCCAGCGCAGCGGCGGCCGCATCGTCAACCTGCTGGACTGGCGCGCGCTACGTCCGGGCGCGGACCACCTGCCCTATACGATCAGCAAGGCGGCTCTCGCCGCGCTGACAAGATCCCTGGGGGCGGCCCTGGCGCCGCAGATCACGGTCAATGGGCTGGCCCTTGGAGCCATCCTGCCCCCCACAGATGGCGGCAATGCACGGCAGATCATCGAGAAGGTTCCCGCCCAGCACTGGGGCAGCCTGGAGGATGTCGGCAGCGCCCTGCTCTTCCTGCTGGCTGAGGCGCCTTATATCACCGGCGAGATCATCCACGTCGATGGAGGCCGCCACCTTGTATAGGAGCAAGCATGGATAAAGTCATCATCAAGGACCTGGTCGCCCGCGGAGTGATCGGTGTGAACGATTGGGAGCGCAGGATCCAACAGGAGATCCTGATCAATATCGTTGCAATGACCGATACCCGCCCGGCCGGCATCTCCGATAATATTCAGGATTGCGTGGACTATAAGGTACTCTCCAAAAAAGTGCTTGCATACGCTGAAAGCGCCGCCCATCTGACGGTGGAAGCGATGGCCAACAACCTCGCCCGGCTCTGCCTGGAAGACCCCAAGATCCTGAGTGTCATGGTACGCGTGGAGAAACCGGGCGCGGTACGCTTTGCAAAATCTGTGGGAGTGGAAGTTGAACGAAGCCGGGAAGAATGATGCACACCTGGCCGTCCTGTGCCTGGGATCCAATATACAGCCGGAAACCAACCTACGGAAAGCGATCCTGCTGCTGAAAGAGCGGGCCGAGGTCTCTGCCATCTCAACGGCCTGGGAAACACAAGCCGTTGGCGCGCCCGGCGATCCCAATTATCTAAACGCGTGCGTTTCGCTGATCACCCGCCACACGGAGGCGGAACTGACCGATGAACTGATCCGCCCCATTGAGATCACCCTTGGACGGGTTCGCAGTGAGGACAAGTCTTCCCCCCGGACGATCGATATCGACCTGGTCATGTATGATGGGAAAGCACTACGCCCGGAATACTGGGAGGAGGCCTTCATGCTCGTACCGCTGGGAGAGCTCTTCCCCCGATTCATCCACCCCATGCTCGGGCAAGATCTGACATCCGTTGGAGAGAATGCCCGCAAGCGGATCTGGATCCTCCCGCGGCCAGAGGTCTTGAAGGGTCTCTGATCCGCTCTGTTAGAGGCGGAGGGGGCCTGCGCCGCGCGAGATGTTGTCCAGGAATTCCTGGCGCGTGGAAGCATTGGTGCGAAAGGATCCATGCATGGCGGAGGTCGTCATGCGCGCATCATGTTTCTTGACGCCGCGCATCATGGAGCACATGTGCATGGCCTCCACGACCACTGCCACGCCCTGGGGGTTCAACAGGTCACCGATGAAATCAGCGATCTGGCGCGTCATGCGCTCCTGCACCTGCAGACGACGGGCATACATATCCACAATTCGAGGGATCTTGGACAATCCCAGCACCTTGCCATCCGGGAGATAAGCCACATGCGCCCGCCCAACGAAAGGCAGCATATGGTGTTCACAAAGGCTGTAGAACTCAATATCGCGCACGATGACCATTTCATCGTACCGGATCTCAAAGAGGGCCTCGTTGATCAGCACCTGCGGATCGACATGATATCCAGCGAGCAGCTCACGGTACATGCGCGCTACACGCAATGGGGTCTTCTTCAAGCCATCCCGCCCGGGATCCTCCCCCAGCGCGGTCAGCAGACTGAGGACCGCTTCGCTGGCGGCCTCTTCGTCCACCCCATCAGGGGGCGGCAGGATATTCTCCAGATCGTCATCAAAATCCAGTGGTTCCATCTGTGCTCCGAAAAAATGGCCCGGCCGGAGCCGGGCCATTCCATCTACGGCCGGCCTGCTAGCCGACTTCAGGGTCGATCAAACCATAGCTGCCATTGCGGCGGCGATATAACACGTTGACCCGGTGGGTCTCACCATTATAAAAGATGAAGAAATTATCATGCCCGAGCAGGCGCATCTGCTCGATGGCCTCTTCCTCGTTCATGGGGATCAGCACGAACTTCTTGCGCCGGGCGATCAGCGGGAGCAGCTCGCCGGTCTCATCCACGGGCAGCTCCTCCGCCATGTCCGCCATGGACTGGCCATTGCCGCGGCCGCGGTAGTGCTTGCCCTTATAGCGTTCGATCTGCCGCTGCATGTTGCTCATAGCGGCATCGAAGGCAGCATGCAGTTCATCCGCGCGTTCCTCGGTCCGGAGGATGATTCCCTTGCCGCGCACCGTGATCTGGGCCACGTTGCGATCGGTGGCACTGCGGGCGGTTTTGTAGTGGGTAAGCTCCACCCGGGCATCTTCGATGGCCGGGAGGTAATGATCCAGCTTGGCAGCTTTCTTGGTTACATAATCCTCCAGGTTCTTGTTCAGGTGCATGTTGCGGGCTTGTACTTCCACTTTGTTGGGCATGGAACCTCCTTCTGGGGATGGATGAATGATCTTCCTTTATGCCGCGGTCGTCGAAACAGCGCGGGCCGCGGTAAACGCATAGACCTGTATAGCTCCGCCCGCCTTCAGGGCCTCCGCGGCGGAGGAAAGGGTCGCTCCCGTGGTTGCCACGTCATCCACGAGGAGAATCGTCCGTCCCTGCACCCCGCGACCCTGGACCTGGAAAACACCGCTGACATTTTCACGGCGCTGATCCCGGTTCAGGCCCACCTGAGAACGGGTTTCGCGGCAGCGCATCAGGGTATTCGGTGAATAATCGATCTCAAGGGAGAGTGAAAGCGGACGGGCGATCAATGCCGCCTGATTATACCCTCGTTCCCTGTGGCGGGATTTCCCGAGGGGGATCGGGAGGACAAGGTCCACGGGCCAGCACAGCCCACGCAGGGCAGGCAGCATACTGTCTGCCAGCGACTGGCCAAGGGCCAGATCCCGGCGGTATTTCAGACGATGAAGGACCTTGCGAAGCGAGCCATCAAATATCCCCCATGACCGCAGGGAAGAGTAGTGAGGTGGGTTCTCCCGGCAATCCCTGCAGAGCATCCCGCCGGGCTGAGGCTTCCCGCACAGAGAGCAGACCTCCTCCCCCAGCGACCTGACCCCTGCCCTGCACGCCTCACACCAACGTGCGCCCGGGCGGTCGCAACCGGCGCAGCGCGGCGGGAAGACCCAGTCCAACATTTCCCAGGTCAGCCGGTAGAGCGGGTAGGCTAGAGAGGGGCCGGACATAATCCCTCACCGATCGCAGGATGGCGCAGGTGGGCAGCCTGCCAACCTTCACCCCTTGCAAATCGTCCGAACTTTACTGAACGAAGACGCCCAGAGTCTGCGAAATCTGGATGCCGGCAGGCGCCAGCAGGATGATCATGATGGACGGGAAGGTGAGCAGAGCCATGGGGAGAAGCATCTTGATAGGGGCCTTGTGGGCTTCCTCTTCCGCCCGCTGGCGGCGCTTCACCCGCATCTGGTCTGACTGGATGCGCAGCACCTTGGCAAGGCTGACTCCGAGGATCTCGCTCTGGATCACGGCCGCCACAAAGCTCGTCATCTCGGGGACTCCCAGACGCTCTGACATGTCCCTCAAGGCGTCGCGGCGCGTCTTTCCGAGCTGGATCTCACGGATCGTGCGGGTGAAGGCGCGGGAAAGCTCATTTTCCCATTTCTCCCCCACCTTCGACATGGCCGCATCAAATCCCAGGCCGGCTTCCACACAGATCGTGAGAAGGTCCAGGGCATCCGGCATGGCTTTGCGGATCTCGTTCTGCCGCCGGTTGATGATGCTCTGGAGCCAGAGCTGGGGGAAGAAAAACCCCAGGGTTCCAAAAATTACGATCACCAGGACGACCCGCGAGACCGGCCATGGGTTGGGTGTTATCAAGGAAATGCCAAAAAGCAGGCCCGCGAACACCGCGGCGACAACAAAACGGGTCGCCAGGAAGGTGGCGGCATCGATGTGACCAGGATTGCCAGCCATTTCCAGTTTACGGCTTGTATCCTGGAGAAGCTTTTGAGGAGTGAAGCGCGCCGAAAGCTCACCGAAAGAGCGCAGGAAGGGAAGAATGACCCGTTGACTGAAAGGCTGGGCAAGCTCGATCTGTTCCAGGGAGGTCATCTCGCCGCGCTGGCTTGCTTCGGCCAGGCGCGCCAGCAGGGGATCGCTCTCCTCGCGATGGGCATTGGAGTAGCGGGCCCCGATGATCCCCAGGATCACCGCGCCACCCAGGATCACGAAACCCACGATCACCCACAGGAAGATATTCATGCTACACCTCGATGTCGGCAATCTTCATCATGATCGCGTACCCCAGGACGATCAGGATGATCACGGAAGCGGCCACCCCGATGACGCAGTAGGGGCCGCCTTTCTGCAGAGAGAGCAGATATTCGGGATTCAAGAACCACAAAACCACCGTCAGCGCCACAGGGATGAGGGAGAGGATGGTTCCCGAGGTGCGCACCTGGGCTGTCAGGGTGCGGATCTCGCCCTTGATGCGCACGCGCTCGCGGATGGTAAAGGAAATGGTATCCAGGATCTCGGAAAGATTCCCACCAACCTCGCGCTGCACGTTCATGGCGGTCACCATGAAATCCAGATCATCGCTGGGGATGCGGCGCAGGAGGTTCTCCAGGGCGGTTTCCATGGGGATACCGATCTGCATCTCCTGTACCACGCGCTTGAACTCATCGCAGATGGGAGCCGGCATCTCCTTGCTGACCGCCTCCATGGCCTGCATGGTGGAATAACCGGCCCTCAGGCCATTGACCATCAGGTTGATCATATCCGAGAGTTGATCGTTAAAGCGGTTCAGACGCCGCTTCTGCTGCCGTCTTACATACCAGCCAGGCAGGATAAAGCCCAGCACTGCGCCCATCAGGAAGGAGATCGGTGAGCGGCTGCCGAGCAGCCACGCAATGGCGCCCACGCCGAGGACCGAAATCACGATCAGGGCGATATATTCAGCCACTTTCAGCTTGACATCGGCGCGCGCCAGGGTACGCGCAATGCGCTCCCCCAGACTGGTACGCTCCAGGCGCTGGCTGGCCCAATCCGTGATGACGGTGGACTGGCCGCTGCGCTCCTCCCCCTCCCGGGCGCGCTCATCCCCAAGATATTGCCCGAGGCGTTGATCCAGGATCGTCCGTTCGCTCGAAACCGAGACGACCAGGCCGATCGAGAGCAGGACGATCAGGACCAGTCCCCCGCCGATGATGATCCAGGTTAACATAAGCCGCCTTCGTTGAGGTTAGTACCGGCGGCGCTCACCGATCCCAAAGATGGATGGGGGCAGGTGAATGCCGGCAGCTTCGATCTTGTCCATGAATTTGGGGCGCAGACCCGTGGGACGGAGATGTCCGATGATCTGGCCATTATCAAAACCAGTCTGTTCAAAGACAAAGAGATCGGTCATGGTAATGACTTCGCCTTCCATGCCGCTGACCTCAGTAATGTGAACAACCTTGCGGGTGCCATCCCGCATACGCTCCTGATGAACGATCAGATCGATCGCGGACGAGACCTGTTCGCGGATGGCCCGGGACGGCAGCTCCATGCCAGCCATGAGGGTCATGGTCTCCAGACGGGCCAGGGTATCGCGCGGGCCGTTGGAGTGGAGGGTGGTCATGGAACCATCGTGACCGGTGTTCATGGCCTGGAGCATGTCCAGGGCAGCCTCGTCGCGGATCTCACCCACGATGATGCGGTCCGGGCGCATGCGCAGGGAATTGATCACGAGCTGCCGGATGGTGATCTCGCCGCGCTGCTCGATGTTGGGTGGGCGGGATTCCAGCGTGACCACGTGCTCCTGGCGAAGCTGAAGCTCTGCCGCGTTCTCGATCGTAACGATGCGCTCATCGCCGGGGATAAACTGGGAAAGGATATTGAGAAGGGTCGTCTTTCCCGAGCCGGTGCCACCCGAGATGACAACATTCAGACGGGATTCCACACAGGCTTTCAGGAATTGAAGCGCCTCAGGATTGATGGTCCCGAACTGGATCAACTGCTCGAGTGTGATCGGGTTGCGGGCGAATTTTCGGATGGTCAAAACCGGACCCACCAGCGAAACCGGCGGGATAACGGCATTCACACGGGAGCCGTCGGGGAGGCGGGCGTCCACATAGGGGCTGGCCTCGTCAATTCTTCGTCCGAGCGGCGCCACGATGCGATCGATGATCCGAAGGACGTGATCGTTGTTCTCAAAAGTCACCGGCACGCGATGGATCTTGCCTTTGCGCTCGATATAGATGTTCTTGGCGCCGTTGACCATGATTTCAGTAATGGTCTCGTCATCGAGCAGGGGCTGGAGGGGGCCGTAGCCCAGGATCTCCGCCGCGATCTGCTCGAAGAGCCGGGCGCGCTCCGGACGCGAGAGAACAATGTTCTCCTCGGTCAGGATCTGCTCGAACAGGTCCTGGATGGTGCGGCGGACCTCATCCGTGCGGGTGATGTCCATCGAGGGGTCCATCTCGCCCAGCAGCTTGTTCTGCACGCGGGTCTTCAGGTCAAAATATGAACCCGCCTGCGGGCTGGTGATGGGCGCGCTGACGCGGCGCGCCTGCAAAGAGGAGAGCCGCGAGCTATCTCCCGATCCGGATTTATTCCCACCGGCTCCCTGATCGGAGGAGCCTCCCTGACCTTGTTCGATACGTTTAAGTAAGGACATACTTCACTCCTCAGCGCCTGCCGGAATTGCTCGAAGTCACTTCCTCCGCCTCGAGGGCGGCCAGACGTGCGCGCACAGATTCGGCAAGCTTATAAATACCATGCGCCACCTGGGTATTCTTGCTGTCCACCATGAAGGGGATGCCGCGATTCACGGCATTGATCACAACCTTTTCATCCAGCGGGATGATGGCTGCCACCTCCTGCTTGAGGTTCTTCCCCACCCGCTCCGGAGTGATGGCGATGCGCTTATCAAAGCGATTTATGGTCAGCACGATGCGATCGCGAGGGACTCCCAGGTTCTGCATGACATCCAGGCACAGGCTGACGTTCTTGACCGCCGGGATCTCCTGGGTGGTCACCACCACAACCGCATCACTGCCATCAAAAGCCGCCAGGGTCACATCCGTCAGGGCGCAGCTTGTGTCGATGACCACATAAGAGTACAGCTGCTTGAGCAGATGGATCACCTTGGTAAACTCATCCGCCGAAACACGATCTGCATACTCGGGTTTCTGAGGCGCGGCCAAAATGTGAATCCCGGAGCCGCTGTGCTTGATCATGATCTCTTCGATCGTCTCGGCATCCAGCTCCTCGATGCGGGGCGCGATCTCGATGATCGTATTCTTGCCCTGCTCGTTGACGAAGATGGCTATATCTCCGAACTGCAAATTGGCGTCAACCAGGACAACCCGGGTATCCTCTTTGTGCAAGGCGATGGCCAAATTCACCGCGACCGTGGTGGTTCCCACGCCCCCCTTGGGGCTATACACCGATACGACCTTGCCCTGCAGCAGGTTAGGCAGCACCTGGACAGAGGTTGGCAATCCCGCAATTGGCCCGCTCCCGCGGCCAGAGACGGACTTGGAGCGTTCCAGGCGCGACATATCGCCAGCCCGGCGGATGGCGGAAATCAGCTCATCCCCCATGGGGGGCTTGGTAAGGAAATCGCGCGCCCCTGCCAGCATGGCGCTGCGCATATAGTTCTGATCCCCCTGGACCGAGAGGATCACCACCTGGATATGCGGAGAGCGGCGGCGGATGGTCTCAGTGGCGGTGATGCCATCGATATCCGGCATGTTGATGTCCATCAGGACCACATCCGGGTCGAGTTCCTGGGAAAGCTGAATTCCTTCCTTCCCGGACCTTGCCGCGCCGACAACTTCCACATCGGCTTCAAATTGAAGAAGCTTTTTTACGTTCTCCCGGGTCTCGGCAATATCATCTACGATCAAAACCCGGATCTTATCGCCAGGCATAGGCTACCTCTATAACAGAATGTCAACGAGCCTCCGTGCTACTGCTGGGAGGGCGGAGCGTCATTTTGCAGGATCGGGGCTACCAGGGCATCCAACCGCGGCTCCAATGCATACGGAAGCTTGGCCGGGATCGGAATATTATACTGGCTCAAGAGGAACTGGAGGGTAGCCGCTTCCGTGGCCAGGCGGGACTGGTCCGTTGGATTGCGCAGGGAAAGCTGGATCTGGGAATTGGTATAGGCCAGATAGGTGAGGGTCGTGGCATCCTGCGGGGATACGATGAGCGTGACAATATCCGGGCCCTGTACCGCAGCCTGCTGTTGCTGCTGCTGCTGGTTCTGGTTGGCAGGCTGTTCGGCAACCGTAGAGCCTTCCACGGGGAAGTTGCCCACGCGCAGCACCACCACATCCTGCAAAAGGAGCTGGCAGACCACCCGGGGGCGGGCCGACTCAGAGGGCGTCAGGTAGAATGGCTGCTGAAGCGAGGGGTCAAGCTCCAGACGGCCCTGCCTGGGAGAATCTTCAGCCGTGGCGGTGGTGGCCCCCAGGGAGAGGATGGGAAGGCTGTCCGGAAGGATGCCGGTGCCCGAGACCACGGAAAGGTGGTTCGGCAGGGCAGACTGGAAAGCGGGGTCCACATCCACAAAGAGGAAGCAGCCGGTGACGTTCACATGGGCACCATCCGCAACGGAGTAGCCGGATAAGCCCAATCGGGTGGCGGGAATGGAAACAGCCGTCTGGCCGGGAGGCACCAGCGCAGCCCACTGCGGGCCTTCCACAGTCACCGCGATGGATTTGTCCACCACCATGGCTTCGGTGATCACAGTTCCCTGATCGAGCGGGAACCGGGCAATCTTGTTCGTGGTGAGCTGGGCCAGCTCATCGCGAGTGAACATCACCGAAATGACCTTGTCCTGAGGGATGCTGATGGTCGTCAAAACCGCCTCAGTGATGGCGCCGCCCTGCGGAATGTTCTGACCGGCGACGTAGATATCAACATTTGCAGCTGCCTGGGGAGTGCGAAGTTTCAGGAACTGCTGCATGGCGAAGAAAGCAACGACCAGGCCGATCACGATGATCAAGACCACGAAAATTAGAATTCGTCCGCGACGCATACAAATTCTCCTCTCTTAACCACCTGCCATTTGCCTAAATCTCACTTGCATTATACAGGAAAACATGGGAAATTCCCCCTGAAAACCGGTAGGATAACGGAGTCACTAACGAAATTGCAATGAAAAAGGCCCTGATTCGATATCAGGGCCATGAAAAAAGGGTCAGACGCTGGATAGGCTGCTATTGATCGAACTGAACGCGTTTCCGATCATAGGGCCCAGGATCATGAGAGCGGCGATAACAACGATAGCCACCAAAACAAGAATTAGTGCGTACTCCACAAGACCCTGTCCCTGCTCGCGGGGATCAAACAACATCCATCTCACCTCCTTCCCCTTGTGGCTTCTCCAGCCCCCTCTGGAGTTACTTCATTATATCCCTGCCGGGCCTCAAATCAAGCACCGGATTTCCCCCATTCGGCCCATTCCGAAGGTGACTGACCGACAAAAATGAAAGCCCCGCCTGCGGCGGGACTTTCGGTTCGGCTCAGAGAACGCTCAGGAACTACACGGTTCCGAGGCTGCTGTTGATCTTGCTGAACACGTTGCCGATGATCGGGCCCAGGATCATGAGGGCGGCGATAACAACGATGGCAACCAAAACAAGGATCAGCGCATACTCAACGAGGCCCTGGCCTTTTTCTTTGGGGGCGAAGAACATTGGTTTTTTCTCCTTTCTTTAGAAATCTCCGGGAGGCCGTCCGCAGAGTTATCCACATTATAGCCATATCTCTTTTTATGGCAAGCCTGTTAATGACCATTTCCCTATCAATTATGTTAGCCTGACAAAAGTGAAAGAAGCAGGATACTGGGGGCGAATCCAGGACAGACCGGCTCCCGCCTCATATCCCGCATCCGATCAGGCAGGTGGGGCTACCGGCACAGAAAACGCAATACGCGTGCCCCTCCCCACCACACTGTCCATCTCGAACTTGCCACCCATCATCTCGGCGCGATCGCGGATGAGCTTGAGCCCCAGGCTGGGACTGTCCTTGAGGGAATCTGTATCAAAGCCCTTGCCATTGTCATCCACGCTGATCCGTATGGACTGGTTCCCCATATCCACATGCAGCTTCACCAGGGTGGCCTGGCTGTGGCGGGCGGCATTACCCAGCACCTCCTGCACGGCCCGGAACAGCATGACCTCCAGATAAGGCTCGATCCGGCGGTCATTGCCGGTCACGTTCAGGTTGACATCCAGGCCGGTCTGCTCCTTGAATGCATCCACGTACTTGCGGATGGTGGGGACGAGACCCAGATCGGTCAGCATCATGGGGCGCAGCTCGAAGATGAAATTCCGCACCTTCTGGAAAGTCCCCATGGCGGCCATCTTCAGGTTGCCCAGCTCCTCCTTGGCCTGCGCAGGGTCGGCATCCAGCAACCGCATGGCGATCTCGGTCTGGAGGATGAAGTTCGACAGGGCCTGGGCCGGGCCGTCATGCATCTGGCGGGAGAGGCGTTCGCGTTCGGCCTCCTGCACATTGACGATCATCTCCACGGCTTCGAGGGGACTCTTCCCCACCATGGGGGAAGCAACGCTGGAGGTTTCGCCGCGGGTCGTCATCAACTCCAGGGCGCCCCTGTATTTTTCCAGGTGGGCCTTGTCGTTCTGCAGCTTCTCCAACTGCCCGCGCATCACGAAGAGGCGCTGCTGGGCATCCAGAGCGGAATCATAGGCCATGCGCAGATCCTGCACAGAAAGCGAGCCGGTCTGCTTGTGAACCTGCTGC
Organism: uncultured Anaerolineaceae bacterium; assembly: GCA_964608885.1. Lineage (GTDB taxonomy): Bacteria > Chloroflexota > Anaerolineae > Anaerolineales > Villigracilaceae > JACPVF01. The sequence continues at coordinate 13,635 of CAZSPX010000035.1, forward strand.
AGGTGTGAGTTAATGGCAGAATTCCGTTGGGTCAGCTTGGAAAGCTCGCCCTGGCTCTGTTCGATCATGAGGGTGACCTCACGCAAAGCCCGACGGGTCTCATCCAGCTCGGTATCCAGATCCATTGCGCCCTGGGGGGCGCCGCCGTGCATTTCATTCAGCGTCATAAACGCTCACTCCTCGAGCCCGAACTTGGCATCCTTCAAAGTCACCCAGCCGCGTTTCAATGCATAGACCACGGCCTGGGTGCGGTCTTCGACCCCGAACTTCCGCAGGATGGCGGTTACATGGTTCTTGACGGTCTGATGGCTGATCCCCAACAGGCCAGCGATCTCCTTGTTGCTCAGGCCCCGCACCACGCAGGCCAGGACCTCCATCTCACGATCGGACAGCGGGTGAAACGGGCTGCCGGGTTCGCTGTAAGAACGCCGGGCGCCTTCCATCTGTTCTTCCACCCATTGTTCAAGCTCCCGACGGTTGAGCACCTGCTCCCCCATCACGAACTTTCCCTCGGCCACCTCCCGGATGATCCTGGGCAGCGTCTGGGGCTGAAGGTCCTTGGAGCAATAGGCTGCCGCCCCCGCCAACGCTGCATGGATCGCCTGCTCCACATCATCATACCCCGTCATGAGCAGGATGCGAGTGGGTAATTTGTCCTGTGTCACCTGGTGGGTGACCTGCTGGCCGTTCATGCCCGGCAGGTTCACATCCATGACCGCGACCGTGGGTTTCAGGGAACGGATCAGAGCAAGAGCATCCTCGCCATTGGACGCCTGTCCCACCACGCTCATATCAGGCTCGAGCGACAGCGCATCCACCACGCCCTGGCGAAAGAGAGGATGGTCATCGACCACCAATAGAGTTATCTGATTCATCATCCATCCCATCCAATCTGAAGTACCAACAGGACTATTTTATCCCATTCGGCTCATTTCCATGCATAAATGGCCATATTCTCATACCCGAATCCTGGTGAAAATTCTCCAGCCGTCTTGAAAACCACCGTTTTCCCGCGGGTGAGCCGGGGATAGAACTCCGGAAACGCAATGAGATAATCGGCTCCGCGATCATCGAGGAATTCAGCAAGCTGGGCCTCATCACGCATGAACGGGACCGCCTCCGGTGAAACCAGTCCGGCAAGGTCTATCAGCGGGTGGTCATCGAAAAAACCCAGGGCACCAATATCATGCGCGGCGACAAGGGCTCCGGCAGGAAGATTTCCGCTTGCCCACCGGGCAGTATCCACCATTTCACTTTCGATCACCCCTACATCCTCCCCATAGGAACGCGCGCCGAGCACCACAAAGAGAAGGGACACCAGGAGGAGGCTGGCCCGCACGAGCGTCCGGGCAAACCACTGGTAACGACCCAGGCGCGGCGAGCCTGAAAGCTCCAGGAATCCCAGCCAGCCGAAAAGGAAGAAGATGGGCATGGCGGGCATAATATAACGTCCGTGCTGGTAGAGGGGAAGGCGCGAGGTATACAGCCAGATATACCCGAGGAACCAGATCGCCGGAAGTAGCTGAATCCATGCGGCCCTGCGAAACCTTGCGATCAACCAACCTGCAGCCCCGACTACCAGGATCACCGCCGGACCCACCAGCAGCTGGAGAGAAAGCTGGCCAAGCTTCTCGAATACCGGGCTTGCCTGCCAGTCTCCATATTCGGCCTGTTTGGCATAGAACGTATTGGGAAGCGGTCTTCCACCGACCCAAAGATTGAAAAGCAGGTAGGGGAGGAAAAGGGCGCAAAAGCCGATCAGATAGCGCTCCAGCAGATGGAGCCGCGCTTTCATATCCCGCCCTTCCAGCAAAGCCGCGAGGATCACCGGACCCAGCAGAGTCAGCCCGTCCGGGCGCACCCAGACGCTCAGTCCGGTCAGCCACCCCAGGAGCAGATAATTTCGTGACTTCGCCAGCAGGGCAAGCAATACAGCCGTGACCAGCAGCGCGTGCAGGAGTGTCTCCATTCCCGACATGGCAGCCCAGGCAAGATGCCACTCGAAAGCCATGAAAAGTCCCACCCACGGCAATCTCGGGCGATATGCCTCGGAAACCCTGCGAATCCCGGCCTCACTGACCACGGCCAGACCGAACAGCGCCAGAACCCCGAGAATATAAGACCAGGCAAGCGGAGCCAATCCCACCAGGAATCCGATCGCAAGTAAAGCAGACCAGAGAGGCGAAGTGGAGCCTGCGCTTGGGGACCCAACCCGGAACGACCATTCGCCATGCAGGGCAAGATTGCGGGCATAGGTCTGGTGGATCCAGGAATCATCCAGCGGGAAGCCCACGCGAAAGGTCAATGCGCTGGCAGCCAGATATATCGCTCCACTGAAGATCGCGGCCGCAGCCAGGACCAGCAGCTCTTCCCGAGGCAGCAGTCTACGGGATATGGAAGATACGGATCTCATTGACTTCACCCAGATATTCAAATTGGGGGTACTCCTGAGGGTGATCGTATAGATCCCGCAGGGGTTTCAGCCTGCCCTGGGCCTCGAAGGCGAAATAATGCAAGTCATAACGCTCCGCAAGATCGAGGAGTCCCTGCACATCAGTGGCAGGTTGAGCATAGGCAGGGCGGCCGGTCATCATGGTATATCCGGGCGCGCTGAGGGCGATGATCGGGACGTCGCGGGGAACCCCACGCTCGACAAGGAAGGCTTCCACTGCAGGATAGGACAGCTCACCCTCCTGCCAGCCGGGCTGGATCACGCGCACCCAGACCACCCAGGCGGAAAGGATCGCGGCCACCATCACCAGCGCGAGGCGAAACACCACGAAGGCATCCGGCGTAAAACGCCCGCGACGCCGGGCCCAGGCGACCATCGCATCAAGACCGATGGGGACGAGAGTCCAGAAGAGAGGCTGGAGGGCTGCCCCGGCATGGAAGAAGCTTCCCCGCGCACCGGCAAATGGGAAAACCACAGTCATCACCCCGAGCAGGGCCATCCACCCGAGGAAGGCGACCTGGACACGCCGGTCCCTGCGCTCGATCCACATTCCGGCGAGGATGAACGGGAAAAGGATCAACCCGCCCTGCGCGGCTGCCAGGGTCTGAAGGTTGTTCCCAAGCGACCAGAGGCGCACCTTCAGGATAGCCTGCCAGCCGCTGGCCAGCCAGTTCTGAAGGCTGAGGTTGTTGGCCGGGTAGGTGAAGGTCTCCTCGTAATTCGTCAGCCAGAGCGCCCGGCTGCCGCTGGGCGACATGAGCGCTCCATAGACAGAGAGGTTGCGGAGATACCAGGGACCCATGACAACCAGGAAGCCTGCGAGCGCAAGTGCGCCCTGGCGGAGGATGAAAGCCCGGTTTTCCCGGTGATCCCGCCCATGCAAGTAGAGGAAGAGAAAGGTGAGAGCAAGCCAGAGCAATCCATCGGTGCGGGCGAGGGTAAACAGGCCGGATAAAAGTCCCAACCAGAGGGCCGACCCTTTTCGCCCGGCTGCCAGGAAGTAGAGCCCTCCAAGCAGCATATAGATCCCGTAATTATCAGGCACCGGGAGAAAGGCAGTATGGAAGATGGGAAAGACCGCCAGCAAGCCGGAGGTCCATGCCAGGGCGGTTTTCTTCGAGAAATGGTAGGCGAGATGGGCGGTCAGCGGCGGGACCAGGGCGGCCAGGAGAATAAAACCCAGCCGGCCGGCCTGATAACTGGTCTGACCGGTGAGCAGCATGCCGAAGGCAGCTACCAGGGAAGCCAACGGCATCCAATACCCATGCGAGGGATGAGGAATTCCCGCCGGGTCATCCAGGTAATTCCAGATAAAGGGCTCGGTAAAGCCCTTCCCTTCGGCAAGCTGCCTGCCCCCCATGAAGTAATAATCCGCATCCAGGTAGCCGGGGATGGATTGAAAAATGGCGACCGGGATCTGAACAGCCAGACCCAGGAAAAAGAGAAGAAGATAGGACCAGCGCTTCATCGGAACTCGTTGAGGGCGGCGCGCTCCAACCAGGTCCGTGCCGGGCGCAATGCCCACCAGCGCACCCAGTACATTTCTATCACACAGAAAACCGGGAGGAACAGGAAGATCAGATCCTGCCGGAACCCGGAGGGTACATACCCCCCAAACAGGACCAGCCAGGGAAGAGCAAAAACCAGCACGTGCAGGGTGCCGCTCAACCAATAACCGGCACGCCAGCGCTCGCGGACAATGGAGAGGATCAGTATGAGCGGAAGGATCAGCACCACCAGATTCTGGATCTCACCCCGCCAGCCCATGAGAGGCGAGGCGGCAAGACTCAGACAGACTGTCCAGTAGAGCCGGCGGAAATCCGCCCGCCGCGCCGCCAGCCACTCGACGCCAAGCAGGAGCCAGAGCACACCACTGATCGCAAGGCCGGCCTGCCGTCCGTACTCCGGCCAGACCCGTGCAAGGATGGAGGCCGGAGAAAAACCGTACCCCCACTGCGCATTCGCAAGAACGGCCCGCAGCCAGGGCATGATCCAGGCCGCTTCCACAAAGAACGACACTACGATGAGAACGAATAAGGCCATGAACAGGCCGGAGAAGACCCGCCAGCGGGCGTGCGAGATCACCCAGAAGAAGACCGGGATCAAGAACACGCCGCCGATCTCCCAGCGCGCCAGGCTGAACGCGATCAAGAGACCTGCCAATTCATCACTGCCTGCGCGCAGCGAGAGCAGAACCCCGGCAAAGATGACCGCCAGCAAGAGAGCAGGGCTTCCCTCGATGAGAGACCAGAGAGCGTAGAAGCTCAGCGCAGACAAGAAAAAGAGCGAGGCGAGATAGAGCCGGCGCGGCTGCCAATCCGCCAGCCGGAGGCCGAGAATGATCAGGGCAAACAGTGCCCCCTCGGAGACAAGAAGAAAGGCAGCGCGCCCAACGAGAGAGGAGCCCATGGCCCCGAAAGGGAAATACAGAATAAG
>CAZSPX010000036.1:0-18078 GCA_964608885.1 uncultured Anaerolineaceae bacterium
ATCCCTCCCCACCAGGACGTGCGCGTGCTGGACCTGTATGACACCGTCAAGGATGGGTCGGGGTCCGAGCGCCTGCCGCGCCAGATCATCCTGGAATACGGCTGGCAGGAGGAAGTGCCTCTGCAGAATGACCCTGCACAGGGTTGGGACTTCCGCACCTGGAACGGGCGGACCTACAACCTGGACTGCGGCGGCACCCTGGTATTCGACGAGCGCGGCAATTTCCTCTCCTGGTTCCGCAAGCCGGGCACCGAGCATCTCACCGAGGCGGCTGCGGCCCTCATTGCGAAGAAACCCAAGCCCACCCAGCTGGAGCGGGCCGCCCTGGCAGACTGGCAGGCAGGGATGCAGCGCAAGCAGGCCGTGCAGACCTATCTCTCAGACATCATGCAGCGCGGCATGGTCGGCGCCTCGCAGCCGGGCAACCGGTTCACCGACGGGGTCAAGCCGGTGATCGCCTTCGAGGAAGGCGGGGCTGTGCACTTCGAGCTGACCCCTCATTTACGGAATGCTGATTTCGAAGTGGAGGACGGATGGACCGTCAATTATTAGTACGCATGTACAACGTCGGCCTGGGAGACTGCATCTACATCCGAGTTCCGGATGGCCAGCAGGATGTCCATATCCTGATCGACTGCGGCAACAAGTTCGGCAGCCTGGACCTGCTGGGCGAGCGTATCACAGCCCTTAAGAAGGAACTGCCGGATGCGGGCGGCGGCAAGAAGCGCCTGGACCTGCTGGTGGTCTCTCATCCGCACGAGGACCACCACAAGGGCTTCGAGGAGGAGTTCTTCAAGGATCTGAAGATCAGCAACATCTGGCTGAGCCCGGCTTTCAATCGCGAAGACCCCCACGCCAAGGGGTTCCGCGCCCTGCAGGATACGGCGCAGCGGGCTTTGAGCAGCCTTTCCGAGACGGCGCTGGGCGACCTGAAGGAAGAGGCGGCAGAGCTTCTCAGCCTCTCGAAGGAGGAAGCCATCGATATGCTCTGCCACACGCTGCCGAAGGCCAATGGCATCCAGCCGCTGTATGTATCAGCCGACACGCCCCAGGGGAAGCTGCAAATCTTCAAGGACAAAGCGATCAGTCTCAAGGTGGTTGGTCCGATGCAGGATATCGACGGTTATTACCTGGGCGGCGCGGGGCTTTCGGGCACCGGCGACGAGCTGGCGCCCCAGGGCCTGGCGGACGGGTACGGGAAGGTGCTCGCCGCCTCCCTGCCGGGAAAAGCAAAGCCGCCCCGCAATATCAGCTCGCAGGATTTCAAACGGCTGCAAGGACAGATCGGCTCGAATGCCCTCGCCGTTGCGGAGCTGGCCGGGCACGTGACCAACAACCTGAGCATTGTCCTGCTGCTGGAATGGCACGGGCGGCGGCTGCTCTTCCCCGGCGACGCGGAATGGAATGGGGCCGCCTCGGGCGCGGTCAAGAAGGGGCGGGCGAACGGCAGCTGGAATGTGATGTGGCAGGAGCGGCGCAAGCTGCTGGAGAAACCCCTCGACTTCCTCAAGGTCGGGCATCATGGCAGCGAGAATGCCACTCCCTGGACCGGGAAGAAGACCAAGGACAAGCCGCATCCCATCAACGCGATCCTGGATGCGATCCTGCCGCTCCCGGCCCCGGGTAAACGCCCCAGCGCGCGGGCGGTCGTCTCCACCCTGCGCACCACAAAATGGCCGACCATCCCCAATGCGCCTCTGCTTGCCGAGATCGCCAGGCGCGTGGCGAACACCCGCACCAAATATGATGACGGCAAATCATCGAAAGCGGTCCCCAGGAACATCGCCCAGCCCCAGCGCACAGACTTGGAGGAAAAGCTGGCAGGAAAACCCGTTCCGTTTATCGAGCTCCTGTTCCCACCAGCCTAGAGCCTCTGGCGCCCATTTATGTGATAATAGCTCAAGCCTTTCTGGCAAACGGAGGAGCAGGCATGGACTTTCCCGATTATCCCCGGCCGGTCGTGGAGGATATTGTACGGCTGCGCCGCCGCATTGAGAAATCCGGCATCCCCATCAAGCAGGTTGACCAGAACCTCATCATCGGCACATGGAACATCCGCGGCTTCGGGCGGATCTTCAACCAGTGGACGGAGAACCCCGCCGATCCCAAGCGCAATCTGCGGGCCATGGCCTGCATCGCCGAGATCGTGCGCCGTTTCGATGTGCTCGCCGTCCAGGAGGTCAAATCCGATACCACCGGCGTGCAGTTCCTGATGCACGAATTGCTCGGCCCGGACTGGGGCCTGATCATGAGCGACGTCTCCGGCGGCACGGGCGGCAATGCCGAGCGCCTCTCGTTCATCTTTGACAAGCGCCGGGTCCAGCCCTCCGGCCTGGCAGGCGAGATCGTCCTGCCTCCCACGCCCGAGGGGAATCCCATGGCCCAGTTCGACCGCACCCCCTACATCGTGGGCTTCCAGTCCAAAAAGGACCACTTCGCCCTGCTCACCGCGCACATCCGCTATGGCAAGATCCCTGCTGACCGCATCGGGGAGCTGACCGCGCTGGCGCAGTACGTCGCCAAGGAGATCCGCGCCCGCATCAAGACCCTGGAGGAGGAAAGGAATCTGATCATCCTGGGGGATTTCAACATCGACCAGCGGGGGGAGAACCCTCTCTTCAAAGCCTTTATTTCCACAGGGCTGGTCGTGCCCGAAGCCCTCCTGAATCTCAAGTCCACCTATAATACCCAGGCCAAATATTACGACCAGATCGCCTGGTTCATGGGCGGCCTGGACCTGCTCACCGCCGGGCGGGCGGGCGTGATCGATTTCGCCGGCTCGGTCTTCAAAGAATTGTCCCTGCCGCAGATGACCTACCGCATGTCCGACCATTTCCCCCTGTGGGTTGAGTTCCAATCCGACCGCAGCCCCGAGCAATTCGCCACGACCCTGGGCGTTGATCCTGGCATGCCGGACCCGTTCTCAGGCGTGCCCGATTAAGTGCCATTGCAAGGAAAAAGGACCGGCTGGAGACGACTCCAGCCGGTCCTTTCGGACGAAGCGATCCGTTCTTCCAGATCCCCTAAGTTCACACAGCCTGTCTCCGGCTCCGATGGAAGATCAGAGCCCTCCGCTGCGCAGCACTCCCAGCAGCGCGTTCATCATCTTGGTGCGGTAGTCAATGGCTGCCTGCACGTTCTGCTGGTGCACCTCGAACAGGGCCGTATCCACATCCAGCTTCAGCTCGCCCTTTTGCATGGGCACCACGGTCTGGCTGTCCCCGTCTAACTTGACGACCGTGCGCGCCGCCAGCTTGGCATCCGCAAAGGAGGCCGCGCCCACCTCCACAAACTGGGTCTCAACGGCCATCTCGGACACATCCTCGACGTACTTGGCAATGCGCTCCGCCGCGCTCTTGATCGCCTCACGTAATTCAGTCGCCATCCTAACCTCCTTGTGAAAGGGTTTGATAATTCTTGATCTGTTGAAGGACTTCGGTCACGAACTTCCAGGCCGCAGGCAGCGCCAGGATGGCGCCTGCCGGCGTGGTGAACATCACGGATAGTTTTGCAGCCCCTCCTGTAACCGTCGAAAAAATGCGGATTCGCAGCAGCCGGGACTTGACGGCCGTCGAAAGCGCCCTGCGATGCAGCACCATTTGCTCAGGCGTGGCGCCCGCGGCCCAGGCCGTGTTGCTGTCTCCGCTCCAGCCGATGGCCGTGCGCGCCAGCAATATGCCGCCGGCTGTCGTTTCCACCCAGGCCAGGTTGAGCACCTCACGCTGGAGCTGACCAAGAAAGGCCTCGAACTGGTCACGCACAGCTTCCCACGCCTGAGACCCCACTTCGCCCAGCCCATACGAGACCGGCCGCCCCTGTTCGATGGCCTGCGCCTGTGCGAGCAGGTCCAGCGCCGAAGCCTCAGGCGAGCCGGCCTCCACACTGAAGGAGACCAGGCCAAATGAGACCCCACCTGCCTGCGGAAGCGCCCCTGTGATCGCATCCATACGCGCGGGGACCTCCTCCAGCGCGGCCTCGGAGGCCATGATCTGTGTCTCGGCCTCGCTCAGGGCCTGGCCGGCCTCCAGCTCATCCTCGGGCAGGTTGACCCTCCAGACCGGCTCTTCCGGGGCGCTCTCCCCACCGGCAGCAAAAGAGACAGCCCCTGGCGGCGCGGCCTCCCACGGCCCCACCAGGCCCAGCGCCTCTCCCTGCGGAAGCTGTACTTCGAAGATGCCCGGCATTGGTCAAGATTTGGGCGTGAAGATGTTGGCCAGCCCCGAGGCTGCGGAGACGATCGTCTTCAAAAGCTCGGCGCGGCTATCCTGTGCCTGCCGCAGCATATCGAGATGCACTGCCCACACGGAGGTATCCAGCTCGCCTGATGTCTCCGGCACACATACCAGGCTGTCTCCGTCGATGTTGACACGCGTCACAGCGCGCAGGCGGGCGCTCCCCCCGAAGGCACCCTTTTCATATGTAACCGTCCCGATATCTTCGCTCACATAGGTGCGCACTTCCAGGCTTGTTGCGTCATCCAGGGCTGCGCTCAGGTAATCGCCCAGTTTCTGGATGAACTTCTGCGTGGCCTCCGTGACAGAGGCCTGCCCGGCGCGCAGCGAATCCAGCAGCCCGTAATCCACAGCCGCAGCCCCGGCCGCGGGAGCGGCGGGATTCGTGACCGTGACCGTTACGGTGGGAGCGGGGGCGGCCTCGGGTACCGGGGCTGCCGCCGCGCTGGTCAGATCCTCCGGCATCGCCGGGATCTCGGCCGTGGGTCGTTTGGATCTCGATTCCTTTTTATCCGCCATGGGATCTCCTTTCCTCAGACCATCAGGCGCACAAATGGATCACCCAGCACCACGTAGTTGCGGGCGTCATTGTTGGCGGTCCACATGCCGGCCAGGGTGGCAGGCGCGATCTTCTTTCCAAACTCGGCCTCCTCCAGTGCCGAGCTCAGGTCTGCCGAGAGCTCGGCATAGCGGCCGTTGAAATACTCCATGGCATATCCCAGGGGCCAGCCGTCCAGCAGGCGCTGGAGCGTGCTCTGGAAGACAGCCAGCTGCGCGCCGGCCTCGCCCCAGTTAAAGGAGCAGCCCCAGGCGCGCTCCACATGCCCAATGACCGCCAGCGCGCCGCCCTTGGGGTGTGCCAGCAGCCGCTGGGGCAGCCGCGCCACAAAGTCCTTTGGCGCGATCTCGCCGCGCGCCTTGAACGCCTGCCGCGAGAAATCGTCCATTTTGGGGGTGCCGGCTCCGTAGCAGGCAAAGAAGAACGCCACCAGGCCGAACACGCCCGCATCCGCAGCAAGGTCGTCGCCCGCAAAATAGAAATCCTTGCCCACCGGCTTGCGCCATTCCTTCGGCCCGGGCCAGTCCTGGCAGAGCAGCGCGCCCTGGTCGGAGGCCTGCAGCTCGTGGCCGTTGGGGAAACCCATTCCATGGCTGGCAGAGAAGAACAGCGCGGGCGTCTCGTCACCCCCCAGCACCTTCCCAAGACCCGCCTTTGTGGCTCCCTCCCCCACCGTGGTGGAGAATGTCCAGCCGGGGGAAGCCTTTTTGAGCATGTCCGGCAGCGGCCGGATGAGCTGCTCTGCGCTCATGTTGGTGGCAGCGTCATCCGGGTTGCAAACCCCGAAGAACGCGGCCGTCTTGTCGAGCGCCAGTTTCTGCTTCTCAGCGCTGACCACGCTGTTGGCGTAGTTCCAGTAATCCTCCGCCTTCTCGAAGTGGACGCGCCCCACGGCATACTGAACGTCGAGCTGGCTCTGGAACCGGTAAGGGATCTGATCCGGGCCTCCCACCAGCAGCAGGTTATAGGGAACCACCTCGGGGTCCACCGGGCCCGGTCCCGCGCCGTGACGGGTGAGCCATTCATCCTTGCTCTCATACATCTCGCCCGGCTTGAAGCGGTATCCCTCCGGACCGGAATATTCTTTATAGCGCGCCCCGGCCTGTGACTTGCGCCAGTCCAGTAGCGGCTTGAGCGCCTTCTGGATCGCCGGGTCCACATTGAAAGGATAGATCACACCCCAGCCCGCGGAGGCCAGGCTCTTGTAGTCTGTGCCCTCCTTGGCCGCATAATGGCCTTCCTTTTTGGGGTTGCTTTCTGCATATTTCTTCCACCAGGCCTTGAGGGCCCGGTCTTGTTCCGGGTCACGCGGCTCATTGCTGATGGCCGCGGCCAGGGTGGCCGCCTCCACCGGGGGCACCAGGTATTCGCCCGTGGTGGCATCGATGCCATTAAAGACAAGCTCTTCGCTCATAAAGTTGCCTCCTCCTTGTTGTGGCCGGCGCTTATTGCTTGCAGAACAGGTCTCCCTGCCCGTTCACGCCGAAGGCATAATGGCAGGTATTGTCCAACCCGGGGAGGTTCTGGAGCACGGGGCTGCCGCTTTCCGCCTTGCCGGGGACGGGCGCTCCCACCTCGCTTCTGCTGAAGTGATCGTTGTAATCGAACCAGGCCGGCTGGAAGGAATCCCTGCTGGCCCAGGCCAGCCAGACGAAGGATTCATCCTCCCGGCCATCGGTCTCAACCACCTTCCGCTGCAGCGCGAACTGCACCTGGTTCGGGTCGTTGGGAGAGATGCGCACCCACGCCAGGTCGGGACCGTCTCCCGAGCCCTGGTCGAATACCAGCGTTTCATACCCATCCCCGGTCTGAGGGCCGTCCGGCCGGTACACGAGATTATTGCCCACATCCCGGTTCTTGTCCTCCCAGATGCGCACGCCGCCCGTGGACCACTCCGCCGCGGGGGCCAGGCTGGTGATCAGGTGATCGCCGCGCCCATCCCCGTTCATATCCAGCTCAATGGCGTAGTTCCCGCTCAGGCCGCTGCCGCGCGCTCCCCCCAGGGTGATGGTGAAATACATCCAGTCCTTGTCGCGGCTCATCTGGGCGCTCTGGATGTCGATATCGGGGTAGTAGATGCTCATATCGGCATTGAACGGCCGCTCGAAGATGTTGAGATCATAAAGGTCGTTATAACGTGCCCGTGAGAGGCCATTGTCTCCGGCTGCATCAAAGTCCGCCATCCCAGCCTCACCAGACGGCAGCGTATCAGCCGGTTTGAGGAGTGAGGCATCTGCCGGCGCCCCGCCCACGACGGCGGTCGTAGTATTCGGGCAGGCCGCGTTGAGCAGCTGGTAGCATTCCTCGGCCGTGAACTCGCGCGTGCGCCGTTTGTTGGCCAGCTCCACCAGCGTGTCAAAGCCAAATACATACAGGCGGACGGTGCCATCGCGCCCGCCGGTATAAAGCAGGCTGCCGTCCGGAGAGATCGTCACCCCGGCGATGCGGTCTGTCTGCCCGTAGGTGAAGAAGTCTGCCTGCCTCTGCTCCATATCCCACAGGGTTCCAAGTCCCGCCGCTCCGCCGGAGAATAGGTGTTTTCCATCGGTGGTGAATGCCAGCGAGAAGATGGCGTCCCCGGATTCACGCAGGGAGGCCTGGGCCTCCCCCATCGGGTTGGAGTTCATGTTCCACAGGCGGATGCTCCCATCGTCGCCGGCGGAGGCCAGCAGCCCGCCCTTCGGCTGGAAGGCCACGACCCGCACCGCATCGGTATGCCCTTTAAGGACAGCGGCCTGTTTCCCGGTACGCACATCCCACAGGACGATCTCAGAGTTTCCGTAACCGGCTGCCGCCAGTGAACCGTCTTGATTAAAAGCCACACCATAGGCGGGGCCAAAGCTAGCCTTTAGGTCCTGCTTCATCTCGCCGGATGCCACATCCCATATCTTGACCGTCCCATCGCCGCTGGCGGTGGCTACGAGTTTCCCATCCGGGCTGAATGCCACCGCCCAGACCGGGCCGCTGTGTCCGGAAAGGTTCTTTACCTCTGCGCCCGTGACCGAATTCCAGATGCGTGCAGTCCCATCCTGGCTGGCCGTGGCGATCAATTTATCCGTGGGGCTGAAGACCACCGCTTCCACCGAGGCCGTGTGTCCCTTGAGGGTAACCCCCGGGGTCCCGGTCAGAGCGGAGGTTATGCGCACAATTCCGTTCTCTCCGGCTGCCGCGACCTGCCCTCCATCCAGGCTGAGAGCGATCGCCTGGACCGCCGCCCCATTGGAAAACGTGAAGTATTCGCGACTGCCCTCTGGAGAGATATTCCATACCCGCACCGAGAGATCCTTGCCGGTGCTAGCTATGCGTTTTCCATCCGGGCTGAGCGCCACCGCATAGACCTGGTCGGTGTGACCGCTCAGGACCAATCCGGGGCGCCCGAAAGCGGTATCCCAGAATCTCACCGTGCGGTCCGAGCTGACCGAGATCAGGGTGCTGCCATCCCGCGTGAACGCCAGGGAGTTGACCGAATCGGGGTGGCCGCTGATGGTGAGCCGGTTGCGCGCGTCATTGCCCAGGCTCCACAGGTTGATCAAGCGGTCGTCGGCCCCGGCGGTGGCCAGTTCCCGGCCGTTCGGGCTGAACACCACCGTGCTGACAGGTCCCTTGTGCGCCTGGATGGCAGGATACACTGTGCTTCCGGTCCCGCTGTCCCAGATCACCACCACCCCGTCTGCATTGCCCGTGGCAATCCGGGCTCCGTCCGGGCTGATGGCGATGGACTGCACATCCGCTTCGCCGGTCGACAGCTTGAGGGGATTGGCATTGTCCTGCAGGTTCCACAACTGGGCGAGCCCGCCCGCGCCTGCGACAGCCAGCCGCGTGCCGTCGCGGTTGAAGGCCAGGGTCCACAGGGCGCTCGTCTGCACTGGAACATCATCCTCAAGGGCATAGCTGTCGGCGTTATAGATCAGCACGTGCCCGTTCCCGGTGGTCGCCGCCAGCCGCGCGCCGTCGGGGCTGAAGGCCGCGCTGGTGATCCCCGGCTGCCCCTCGCCAGGTTTGAAGACCTGGATGGTTTTCAGGAGTGTTCCCGGGATGCTGGTGCTCCAGATGCGGAGACTGCCGTCCTCGCTGCCCACGGCGATACGCCCGCCGGTGCGGTCAAAGGAGACGCTGCGAAACGTGTGATTGACATCCGCAGCCGCGGCGGTTGCGGGGTCTGTGAGCACCTGCTCGACGCGCGTGGCCGGCAGGGCGCGCCGCAGCGCATCCTCCACCTCGCGCTGCACCTCGGCATTATCGGAGCCGGCAGCATCCAGTTTCTGCCTGGCTTCCAGCGCCAGCTTCACGCTCACCTCGGGGTCTACCGTGAGGTTCGCCACCGACAGCGCCACCAGCTTGCGGACATCGGCTTCGTTCTTCCGAATCTCGGCATCCTTCTGCGCCTGCACGGCCGCATCCTGGGCTGCCAGGGCCGCGATCCTCGCCTGCTCGGCGATCCTTTTAGCCTGCTGCGCCTCGATGCGGGCGTTATCCGCCTTGTTCCTGGCGTCCACGGCAAACACGGAAAGCACCACGGCGGCCACGGTCAATATCAGCAATCCCACCGAGGCCCAGCGGATGATCGTGTTCATCCTGCGCTCGCGCATCATCGTGCGGTGTTCCGCGCGGCAGGCATCCAGGAATTCCTTCTCGGGCCCGGGCTGGGTCAGCACCTCGGGGTGCTCCTTGACCCATTCCTCCGCCTCCAGGTAGGCCTGGCCGGTAAGGATAAGAGACTCGGGTTTGCCCTGCAGCTGCCAGAAGTCGGCCTGGCGCTGGAAGACGCTCAGGTGCTGCGCGAACCATTCCGAGTTGTTGCGGCGGATGGGGCGCGTCAGACGGTCATGCGCCAGCTCGAACCAGATCGCATTGCCGCGCTGGTCGGCCCGCACCAGATAGGCCTCCTGAAGCAGCTTAATCGTGGTATTGGGCAGCCCGCCACTGCTTTCCGGCTCCATGAGCACATTGCCGCGGATGCCGATGGGGGTGATGAGCTTGCGGTCGAACCACTCGCGGATCTGCCGCTCGCCCACCCCCGAGGCCTTGGTGGCCTTCTCCACGTGTTCGGCGTAATAATCGCCCAGGGCATCATCAATGTTGCCCGCTTCGCTCACATCCGCAGCCGTGACCACCTTTTTCTCGGCGGCTTTGTCCCACAGCCTGCGGCAGACCACCTGGAGCTGCACCGGCTCCACGTAGGGTCCGGATTGCTCCTCTGTGCTGCCATCCTCACGCTGAACACGGATCTTGCGGAGGTTGTCCACCAGCTGTATGGCGGCATCTTCCTTAAAGTCGACGCCGCTGTCGCGCGCCGGGCCCTGGATGGCTTCCACGGCCGAGCGGGCATCCAGGAAATCCAGGCGATAAGTGACGCTCAAGCGGTTGGGGAGGGGGCGCGCGTACGGCTCGATGGCCGCCAGGTAATCCTCGCGGATGGCGATCAACGCCCACAGGCTGCGGTCCGTGCGCAGCAGATCCCCCAACTGTTCAAAGAAGGCCTTCTTGACCTCCTGGTCTGCGGCGCTGATGCGCAGGATCTCCTCGAACTGGTCGAAGATCAGCAGCAGGGCTCCGGTGGGCGTGTAGTCGGGGGCATCCCCGCCGGCCCGGTTCCGGTATTCGGTCAGGTAATCCTTCAGCTTCATTCCTGCCAGCTTCCCGGGCGGGAGCTGTGCCGCCGCCGGGAGCGAGGCTTCCAGGGAGCTGATGATGCTGTAGGCATAACGGTTGAACTCAGGAGCTCCCGCGAGTTCGCGAGGCGGCTCCGCATTGATCCTCAGCACCGGGCCCACCCGGAAATCTTCCTTCTTCATGCCGGGGATGATCACGGCATTGATCAGCGAGCTTTTGCCCGCGCCGGAAGGCGAATACAGGAGCACGATGCGCTCGGCGATGAGCAGGTCCAGCAGCTCGGTGCCTTCGCGTGTGCGGCCATACAGGTGCTCGCCGGTCTGGAAGGAGCGCGGCCCCACATAGGGGTTGGTGCCGGTCTTGGATTCCACCGCGGGTGCTGCCATTAAGACTCCTTCGGCGCAGGACTGCGCTGGCCATCCAGGGCCTTAAGGAAATCCTGGGACTGTCCCCAGTACACATTGATGGAGCTGGACTTGAAATATTCTTCCAGGTACTCGTGAGCCCGCTTCGGGTCGCGATTGCGCAGTTCGTCAGGATCGACCTGCACGGCGATGTGAGCGTACTTGTCGAGTCCCGAGCTGCCCTGCAGGTTCTTAATGAACCGGTAGAAAATACGGAAAGCCCAATCATCCAACTGGAAACCCAGGAACAACAGGGCCGTGCTGGTCACCACCTTCAGCACCCGCTTGGGGATCAGGTTCTTATTCTGGGTGATGCCGATCAGGTACTGGAAGTGATCATCCTGGGTCAGGACCAGCGAGTCCGGCTCGGAAAAATGGCCAAAGAGGTGATAGACCAGCGGCCGTTTCGGGCTGGGAAGATAATCCGGCTCCCTGTCGTAGACCGACTCAGCCGAAAAGCGGTCCGTCCAGGGGCAGATCACCCTCTCAGGCTTCACATCGGGGTCCTCCGCCAGGGCATCGAACATCAGGTTGTCGTAATTGGTATTGATGTAGATGGGAAGCTTCAGGGAAGCCAGCACCCGGTGCTGTTCGGTTGGATTGTTCTCCCGCTGCTTCCGGCCGGCGAAGCTGATCAGGTCGAGGACCGGGGCCTTCTCCCCCTTCAGCTCATCCGGGAGAAGTTTGCCCAAACGGTCCTGGATCCTCTTGCGGATCAACGCGGCCAGGCCCGTCTGAAGGTAGCTGAGGCTCTGATCGATCAGCAGGTACTGGGTGACCTGCGGGAGCGCCTCGCGTGAGTCCTGGGCCAGCGGATAATTGGAGGCCTCGGCCAGCCCCACGGCCAGGTCGCGGTTGGAGCCATAGACATGTTCATGGAGACCGCCGCCCAGGATCGGCGTGGCATTTTCGTTGCTGATATCGCCGAGCAGCGCACTCCATTTTTTGAAATCGCCGGCGCTCTCCCCGCTAAAGCCGGGCACGTACCAGATACGGCCGCTGCGCAGGCGCATGAACAGCACAGGCATCCAGAAATCGTTCTCGGCCCGCACCGTGCCGCGCGCCACCGCCACCGCCCGGTCGATCTGGCCATCCTTTTGCAGCTCATCGAAGAAGACCGGCATGAACTTCTCGACCGTGCTCATTGAGACGCTTCCCTGCATGGCGATCACCGCCGGGACGCCTCCCTGCGCCAGGCTCGGACCGAGCGATTGGAGGGCCGGCCCGGTGCCCGCACCGGCGCTCTGGCAGGAGGCCAGCACCACCAGCCGGGGCTGGTTCTCCAGCTCGCGGATGTGTGTGGCCAGGTCATAGCCCGAGACGCGCGCCACCGCTCCGTTCTCATCCTCCAGCCAAAGCCAGGGCTCGTCCTTGAGAAACGAGCCATGCGCCACGATGTAGAGGATGTCATACCCGTCACCCAGGCAGTTGATGATGGCGTTCAGTGTGCAGTGCTCTGTTGGCGAGGCAGGGACAGGCGTGACCGGGATGTTCTTGAGGGCTGCCCGGGCGCGAGCGAGCTCGCCAGCCGAATCGACGGGCGCCAGCTGGTATTCACCCAGGTTGGAGGGGTTGGCGATGGCCACCAGTGCCTTGAGCTCCCCCTTGGAGCGCAGGGTGACAGGGCGCCAGTCCTGGCTGCTGAGATAGCGTGAGAGAAAGATCTGTTCGCCGGTGAAGAGCGTGGCCTTCTGGTCATCGGGGTCCCGCAGGGATTCCCAGTACAGGCTGTTCAACTCGGGCGCGCTGGGACCGATCACCAGGCGGATCCGTAAAGGCGTCTTGATGGTCTGGGCGCTGGTGCGGGCCTTGGAGAACTCCTTCAGCAGATCCGCGTCCGTGAAGAGCGCCTTCGAGAGGGCGGAGCCGTAGGCCTGGGGATCCTCGGCCTTTTTGCTGAGATCATCAAAATCGAACTCCGCATTGATCGCCCGGTCCTGCCCGAGACGGATGTCGGTTTCGCTGCCCGGTTGGCTGAAACGCATTTCGACGGTGTACTTCCCCGCCTCGCGTCGATGCAAGCTAAGCTCAAGATCTGCAACCTGATCCAATTCGAACTCCTGGTTACCACTATGGGGACGGGGCACAGGCGCCCCGGGAAAACCGCCTGATCAAGAATCTGCAGGGGCCGCGGAAGGCGCCGGGTCCTCAGGTCGTTCCACCACCGCCCAGGCGGCCACATAGCCTTCGTCACCCGCCACCGTACGCACATGGATCCAATCACCCACGCGCCCGATCTTCGGCGCGGCGAACTCCGGGGCCTCCAGCGCGATCATCTCGGCCCCCAGCGGCAGGCGCTTGATGAGCGTGCTCTCCAGCACCACGGGCTCCACGCGCAGCGCCAGGTCCTCCTCGGCGGCGCGCAGCAGCACCGGCGGCGGCTCTCCGCCCACATCGAAGGAGGCCGGCTGGGTCTCGCGCTGGTTCTGCGCGCCGATGGCCGTCAGCCCCGAGACCACCATCAGGTACCAGGCCGCGATCACGCCCTGGTCCCCCACCACGTCCTGCACGTTCAGCCACTCGTACATCACGCCCACCTTGCGCTGCACATCGGCGGGCATGTCCAGCACCTTCAGCTCCGCGCCGACTGGCAGCCGCTTGACGAGGGTCGCATCGCTCGTATCAGGCTTGGTCCGAAGCGCCACCGCATCGGCCGTGGTCTTGACCACCACCGCGTTGACCGGCACAGGCTTCTTGGCAGGGGCAGCGGGAGGCGTCTGCTTCTGGAGGGAAAGATACCAGGCGGCCACATATCCCTGCGTCCCGTCCGCCGCCTTGACCGGCAGCCACTGGTTCATCTGCCCGATGCGGGCCTTGGCGTCCGCATCCGCCACCAGCGGCCGGAACTCGGTGTTCATCCCCACGCGCTTGATCAGCGTGGAATCGATCGCCAGCGGCTGGGTGCGGATGGCCAGGTCCGCGGCCGCGGCATATACCGGAAAGCTGGCCATCACGCCCGTATCCAGCTTGGGCATGGTGGGGACCGAAACCTGCCCGGCAGGGCCATCCATCCAAAGCGCCGCCTGGATGATCTGCGCAGGCTTGCCCGCGAACCCGTATTTGACGGCCAGCGTCTCTTCCTTCGGGTCGGAGGGATACGGCCAGGGGTCCTGGATGACATAATCATCCCCCTTGCGCGCGCTCAGCACCACCCAGTGGTTCTGCAGGCCAGACTTGGGGGAATAATCCACCTCCACGATGACGGGCTTGCCCGCCGCCAGGGAGGCATCGATCTCGGCCAGCGGGGCCGGTTGTGTGGGACATTCAATGTAATTGACCTGGCGCATGCCGGGCACCGCCTTGCCGATGAATACCGGCATGACGAAAGCGCCCTGGAATGCCCCCGCGGCGCGCATCTTGTCATTCAATTGCTCCGGGCTGATGTCGAACCCGTAGACGCTGCAGACCATGGACATACTGGTAAGAAGGCATCCATAGCTGCCAATGGTGCTTTCCCGGTCAGTCCCCAACAGCTTGCCTTTCCAGCGGGGGTCCTGCTGGGAGTATTGCTTTAGAACCGCCATCTCTCCTCCGCGACAGAAAACGTTCTAAAACGCGTTTATTAACATTTGGGCATGCGGATTATACATTGATTCCAAGAAATTACACTCCAAATATCCAATTTTAGGAGAATTCAACTGCCTATATACCCCCCATCGGGACTGGTAATCGCCGATCAGGCATCCGCTGTCCCCACTCTCCCGCACCGTAAGTGGATTTGCGTTATACTGCCCTCATGCCACGCGAACGGATCGGCCTCTTCGGGGGGACCTTCGACCCTCCGCACGTGGGCCATCTCATCCTTGCCAGTGAAGCCTGCTCCCAGTTGCGGCTCGACCGCGTGCTCTGGATGCTGACCCCCACCTCCCCGCTCAAGGCGAAACAGAAGATCACCTCGCTCGACCAGCGGCGCGCCATGGTGGAACGCGCCATTGCGGGGAACCCGGCCTTTGAGCTTTCAATGCTCGAGGCGGAGCGCCCCGCCCCCCAGTACACGCTGGACACCGTGCGCGCCCTGCAGGACCTGCTCCCTTCCGCCGATATCGTCCTGCTGATCGGCGGCGATTCCCTGCACGACCTGCTGCTCTGGCGCCAGCCCGCGGAGCTGCTGCGGGCCTGCAAGCAGATCGGCGTCATGCGCCGCCCTGCCAGCCGCATCGCCCTGGCGCCTCTGGAAAAGAAGCTTCCCGGTCTCACCAGAAAGCTCCGTTTTGTGGACGCCCCGCTGCTCGAGATCGCCTCCAGCGAGATCCGCAAGCGGGCCCGGGCTGGAAAACCCTTCCGTTATTACCTCCCGCCGGGAGTGTACCAATACATCCTGGAACAGGGTCTGTATCAATGAAAAAGAGCGGCCACGTGGCCGCTCTTTTCTATTGGATGGGATCTACGGCTGCGTGATACGGATCCGCCGCATCGTCGCCACGTTGGCTGCCTCGGTCGAGCCGAAGGTGATCCACAGCCGGTACGCGCCGCTGGTGATCTTGTACTCCAGGTCGATTGTCGCATCGCCGTTGTCCACCGGCACGCTTAACGGCAGTCCCAGCGTTGACTCGATCGTCTGCCTGGTCATCGTCCAGTTCAGGCCCGCCGGCAGTGTCCCCGTATACTTGGGGAAGATCCTGACCTCACGGATGTTGCTGTTAAGGATATTGGCCGGGTCATTCGCCACCAGCCGCACGAAGGGACTCTCATTGGCTTTCGATTTGCAGTCCAGCACGCCGCTGCCCGCGCTCGTCTCCGGGCAGGGACCGTTGGTATAGGCGGTCTGGAAGGCCTGCACCTCCGGCCCGCCGCTGATCTTCTTGCCCAGCAGCGAGACCAGGTCCGTGAAGGTGGTTGTAGAACCGGGCACGACGATCTTCGTCCAGAAGCTGCCCTGCCCGTTGGAGCCGATGCCAAAGATCGCGCCTTCGGGGGAGCGCAGCTTGAAATCGGCCTGGTAGGTCCCCGGGTTGGCCGGCGCCCGCAGGTTGATGGACAGGTCCACGGTGCTGCCCGGCAGGATGTTCACGTTCGTCAGGGAGGCGCTCTGAGGAGCGTCCATCCGCTCGCCGTGGTCAAAGATCAGGTTGTACGCGCTCGTCCAGGTGCAGGAGCCGACATTTTTCAGCCGCCAGGTCTTGGTGAAGGTCGAACCCGCCGCCAGGGTGGTATTGTCCGGGATGCTGACATCCGTCACCATTTGCGCCTGGTTGCAGGTGGTGGGACCCGGCGTGACCGGAACGCTGGCAGTCCCGCCTGCCGAATTGCGCGGCACCCGCACCTTCACCCCCGGGGAAAGAGACACGCCCACGTTGGCCGCCCTCAGTACGTCCAGGTCCGCATTGAATTTCTGCGCGATGGAGTTCCAGGTATCCCCGGACTGCACCGGATAGAATTCCACACAGGGCGGGCCGTACAGCGTGCCCGAGCTGCCGAGGTTGGGGATGGTCAATACATCCCCAATGGAAAGCTCATCCGGGTCTGAGATCTGGGGGTTCGCCTGGCTCAGAGCCTTCGGATCCACCCCGAAGCAGCGGGCGATCTGGATCATCCATTCGCCGTCCACCACCTTGTATTGAATGGTCTGGCCGCGCGTATATACGCCTGTGCTGGTTCCCGGCGAAGGGGAGGGTGTCGTCGCCACCGTGATGGTAGCGCCGCCCGGCGTGCCGGTGCTTGCCCCTGCCCCGCTCACGGTCACGCTAAGCGCCACAGAGCCCGCAGTGACATCCCCCTGGGTGGTCATGTAGGTGGCGGTGCAGTTCACCTGTGAATTGGGGGCCATGGTCTGATCCGGTGCGCCGCAGGCAGCCGTTTGTCCGCCGGGATTGATGGTCATGATGAATTGCGCCGGCCCAAGCTGGGTGGCGCCTGTATTCGTGACGGTCAGGTTCAGGCTGATGGGCTGCCCCGCCTGGCTGAAGGTGGTGGGGTTGGCAGAGAGCGTCACCGCCAGCGACTTATTCTCCGGCGCTTTCAACACCGCGCTGGCCTGGTTCGAGAAATTGCCCGCCACGATGGCCGTCGCGGTGTTGGTCACCGACCCGGCGGTGATATCGGCCTGCTGGAGAGGGTAGACGCCGGTGCAGATGATCTTCTCGCCGGGATCGAGATACTTGTCATTGTTGGGGGCCACCGTGGACAGGTCCGGGCAGGTGACCGGGGTGACCTTGTTATCCGTCACCGTGACCGGCCCCTCCAGCCGCACGCTCCCGACATTTGTGACCGTATATTGATAATTTGCGTTCTGCCCGGCCGTGAAGCCGCCCGCCGGAGCCTGCGCCTGGATGCTCAATGCCAGGGTGGGCAGAGCCACAATGGATTCCGGGCTTGTGGGGCCGCCAAGGTTGCAGGCGGCCAGGGCCGCGCTGACGAACAGCAGCAGGGTAAAGCGCAAGATTCTCTTCATCTCTGTTCCCTTCCATTCGCCGCAAGGATCGTTCATGAATAAAGTTGCCGCGCTGACAGGGGGTATCCGGAGGCGGGACGCGGCATACAGAGCAGGCGGTGACGCCTGACCCTGAAATAAGTGTACAGGAAAAATGCCAATAGGAGAACACCCAACTGTGGAAAGAGCGCAGCCTCCCCCCATTCCTCCATGAATCTGACAGAGAGCGGCCCGCGGGTCGCTCTCTGTTGTTACTCGTTCAAGTGATACGTGTGGTACGCGTTCTGGCAGGGGTTCCCCCAAGCGATGTGCATCTCGCGCGCCGTCAGGTCGATCACCATCGAATTGACCGTCTTCTCCCGGTCGAGCGGATCGCTCCCCTCCACGTTGTGGTTGCAGATCGAGTTGGGGATGTTGACGTGGTCCTTCTGGATGGCCTGCAGGGTCTTGATGGTATGGGTCTGGCTCTGGCGCAGCAGGCGCAGGGCGCGGAAGTAGCGCACTCGCGAAGAGATCAGCTCCTCGGGATCGCTCTCGATCTCTTTCATATTGGGTGCCAGGTAATGGTTGGTGTGAACAATGTACCCGTCCGTGCCGTGCAGGATCTCGAAGCGCCGCGCCGAGACCTCGATGGAGTACATCTCGCCGCTCTCGTGCACCAGCAGATGGTTATAACCGGCTGCCCGGTGCGGGACCAGCGCACGCCCGATGGCGCCCGAGATGCGCCGCGAGGCCAGGATGGCCCGCGAGACGAACAGGCGCGGGATCCCCATGCGCGAATCCGTGGGATAGACCGAGTCGATCAACTGGGCGATCCCGTACGCGTTGAACCCCACATTGGGGAGCAGCCCGCCATAGGTCATGGCGAGATAGGGCGGCTCCTCCGAAGGACAGGCCGAG
>CAZSPX010000037.1:0-6282 GCA_964608885.1 uncultured Anaerolineaceae bacterium
GCCGGGAATCTTTGACCAGATCTGTTAGCACAACCTGGCCATGCGCGTGGCGGGAGGGCACGGGTTCTCGTTCGCCGAGCTGTGGTGGCCCATTACCCCGGCCAATGCCCCGACGGCGCACTGGAGCTTCCTTTACACGCTTTTTCTTGCACTGTTTTATACGCTGTTCGGACCCAACCCGATCCTGGCGCGGCTGATCCAGGCGGTCCTGGTGGGCATTCTGCACCCGCTGATCATTTACCGCATCGGCAAGAGAGCCTTCGATCGGAATGTCGGTCTGGCGGCCGCCGGGATCACCGCGATCTATGTTTATTTCTTCTATTACGGAGCCGCGCTGATGACCGAGCCGTTCTATATCACCGGCATCCTGGTCAGCCTTTACCTTGCGATGCGGCTTTCGGAGCAGAGGGAGGCAAAGCAGAGCCTTTTGACCGGACTGGCGCTGGGGGTCTCGATCGCGATCACTTTGCTTCTGCGCCAGGTATTCCTGCTGTTCCTTCCATTCCTCTTTGGCTGGATCTGGTTGCGGAAATTCCGGATCGACAGGAAGCTGCCTTTGGTAGCGACCCTGCTTTCCTTTGCGGTCATCGCCCTCCTCATCGCGCCGGTCACGCTCTACAACTATGCGCGTTTCGGGCGCTTCGTGCTGCTCAACACCAACTCGGGTTATGCCTTCTTCTGGGGAAACAACCCGGTCTATGGGACGAAATTCATCCCGATCCTCGAGACGGAGGAATACCGGGCCATGATCCCCGAGGAGGTGCGGCACCTGGATGAGGCCGCGCTCGACCAGGAGCTGCTCCAGCGCGGGATGGGCTTTGTGCTGGACGACCCGGTCCGCTATGTGAAGCTCTCATTGAGCCGCATCCCTCCCTATTTCATGTTCTGGTACTCGTCTGACTCCAGCCTGTTGAGCAATATTTCCCGGATCGGGAGCTTCGGGATCTTCCTGCCATTCATGCTGTACGGGATGGTGCTTGCGATCGGAAAACGCAGGCGGTTCTGGGAACTGGTTTTCTCGCCCGAGGGGCTCTTGATATTGTTTGCGCTGGTCTATTCCGGCGTGCACATCCTTACCTGGACCCTGATCCGCTACCGGCTGCCCGTGGATGCGGTCCTGACGGTGTTCGCCGGGCTGTCCCTGGTGCATATCTGGAACTGGTTTCGATCGAAGCGACAAACCCGGTAATTTACAGCGGGCCATTATAGAAAACAAGGAGAAGCGCTTGAACAAGAGGATCGCAATTATTGGCGGTGGGATCATGGGGATCAGCCTGGGGTACTTCCTCTCGAAGGAGGGAGCCGCGGTCACGATCTATGAGGCCTCCCCCGTGCTTGGCGGCCTGGCAGGGCCGATCGTCCTGGAGGATGGCACGGCGGTGGACCGGTTTTATCATGCCATTCTTTCCAGCGACCGGCACCTGGGTGAGCTTTGCAGGGAGCTGGGGATATCCGACCAGCTGCGCTTCAAGGAGACAAAAACGGGGTTCTACTATAACGGCGCGATCCACCCGATGAACAATATGGTGGAATTCCTGAAGTTCCCGCCGCTGGGATGGATCGACCGCTTCCGCCTGGGGCTGACGGTGCTGGCGGCCCAGTTCATCAAGGACTGGCGCAGCCTGGAGTCTGTCAGCGTCCAGTCCTGGCTGTTGAAGTGGGGCGGCCCGACCACCTTCAAGAATATCTGGCGCCCGATGCTGAAGGCCAAGTTCGACGGCGGTTTTGATAACATCCCCGCGACCTGGATGTGGGCGCGACTGGTACGGATGAAGTCCACGCGCCAGGGCGCCAACCAGAAGGAGATGGCGGGTCACCTGATCGGCGGATATATCACCCTGATCAAGGCCATGGCTGAAAAGATCAAGCAGGTCGGAGGGGAGGTCCTGCTCAAGGCTCCGGTCCAAGAGATCGTCATCGAAAACGAGGCGGCGACCGGGATCCGCCTGGCGGGCGGGGAAATCCTGAAGTATGACCAGGTGATCTGCACGCTGCAAACGCCGATCTTCCAGCGCCTGATCCCGCAGGCGGGCAGGGAATATCACGATTATCTCGGGAAGACCCAATACCTGGGGATCGTCGGCCCCCTGATGGTCCTGGAACGCCCGCTTACCGGCACCTGGACGATCAACATCACGGATGACAGGTTCCCGTTCACGGGGGTGATCGAGACCACGGCATACATCGATCCCAAATATGTGGGCGGTCACCACCTGGTCTATCTTCCAAAATACACAGCCCCGGGAAGCGAATGGCTCAACAAGACGGACGAGGAGATCCGCACGATCTGGATCGAGAACCTGAAGGCCATGTTCCCGAACTTCGACGAGTCGCAAGTGCGATATTTCCTGGTCCATCGCGAGCGGTTCACGGAGCCGCTGCATAATCTCAACCAGACCGAGCTGATCCCGGCCATCAAGACCCCCGTGGACGGCCTGTACCTGGCGACCACTGCACAGATCTACCCTGAGCTTACCAACGGGGAGGCGGTCAGCCGGCACGCCCGCAAGGCCGCCGACGTGGTCATGGGGAAGAATTAGGAGAGAGCCGAGATGATGGGGATATTTCTCAAGTATCGAAAACCGCTGTGGATCATTGCAGGGGCACTGCTTGTGTATTTCCTGGCCTTCCATAACCTGACACGCTTCCCGATCCCGTGGTTCGACGAAGGGTCGCACCTGCACGTGCCGAAGACCCTCGTCACCCGCGGGGTCTATGCGGATATCAGCAGCGAGGGATACCGATACTTTGGCCCGACGATCGGGGTGGGGCCGACGGTCATGCTTCCCGTGGCGGCCGTGTTCAAGGTCTTCGGAATTGGATTACTGCAGGCCCGCCTGGTCATGGCCCTGTACCTGCTGGCGGCTGTGTACGTTCTCTTCCGGCTGGTGGACCATCTGGCCGGGAGATGGACGGCCTGGGCGGCCCTGGCGCTGATCCTGGCTTCACGCAGTGTGCTGCTCCTGGAATATGGACGGCAGCTGCTGGGCGAGGTGCCCGGACTCTTCTTCCTGCTGCTGGGCCTGTACCTGTGGTTCTCCAGATGGAACGAGAACAGCGGCTGGCGGCTGGCGGGGATCGGGCTGTCCTTCGGGCTGGCGATGATCACGAAATACCAGTACCTGCTGTTCATCGGTCCGGCGCTGGTGCTGGCGTGGATCCTCAACGCCTTCTATTACATGACCGCTTCCCATCGAAATTTTCTGATCCCAGGCATCGTGGCAGCCGGGAGCTTCGGCCTCTGGCAGCTTTTCACGCTCCAGTACCTGGGACCCGCCACGGCCATGGAGAACCTGGGGCTGCTGCGGGCTTCGGCGCAAGGCGCGGCGTTCCACTTCAACCTGAGCCAACTGGTCTCGAATCTGGGCGTGTTGATCTCGCGGGCGGCCTACCTCTGGGCGCTGATCCCCGGGTTGGTGTATGGCTTCATCCTCTCGATGCCGCGTACACGCGAGGGGCAAAAATGGGGGATGCTCTTCCTCCTGGCCGCGCTGAACCTGGCATGGTATGTTACGGCTTCCATCGGGTGGCTGCGGTATGCGTTCCTGGGTTTCGCGTTCTCGGGGATCTTCATTGCCTCGCTTTTCTCCAGGCTCACGGATAACTTCAGGCTGGAACCGGGTAGCGACCTTTTGAAGGGCCTCTTTGAGGGCAGGAACCGGTATCGTGTGCCGCTGATGCTGTGGATGCTGGCAATGATCCTGCTGCCCCTGGCGAAAACGGTCAGGGATATTGCCCTCCCCCAGCCGCCTTACGCACAGCAAATGGCCGCCTATATCGATGCGAACGTCCCGGCGGATGCGGTGATCGAGACGTGGGATCCGGAAATGGGATTCCTCTCGAACGGGAATTTCCATTATCCGCCCAATGAGCTGCTGGCGGCCGCGATCGAGCAGGTCTATTATGATGGCGAGCCTGCCCGGAGCCAGTATGATTTTGTGCAGACCGAACACCCGGAGTATGTGCTCCTGGGCGTGTTCTCCAAATGGACGGATGTGTATCCCTTTGAAGAAATGAAAGGCCAGTACCAACCGGTGCAGACCTTTGGGAATTACGATCTTTATCAGCGGGTGAAATAGGCAGCATTGAGGCGGGAAACCTGTGTACAGAAACACGCGATCATGACAGGGTATCAATGACAGGACGCCATCCAAAAGCGCAGATCCAGCATCCGTATTCAGATTCCCGGGCGGGAAGAGCTCCGCTCTCCCTGGCGCGCAGGGATTTTCTGCGGATCGGGATGGCGACCCTGAGCGGGGCAGCCCTGTCCGCATTTCTGCTGGACCCGGGGCGAACCGGTCTGGTTCAGGAGTTCAAGGGCAAGCGCATCTATATCGCGCCGGATGACCATACCGACCTGTTCTGGACCGCCGACCTGGAGACCTACGAAAGGGTCTTCGTCTCGATGCTGGACTATTACCTGGACCTGGTGGACAAGACCCGGAACGAGCCTTCCGAGTTCCAGAGCCGTTGGAATTGCGACGGGAGCTACTGGGCCTGGGTCTATGAGCGATCCAAATCCCCGGCCGAATTTGAGCGTCTCATTGAGCGTATCCGGGACGGGCATATCAGCCTCCCGCTGAATGCGCTGTGCGTCTGCCTGGGCGGCGCGCCGGCAGAAGCCGTTCTCAGGGGAATGTATTATCCCGGAAGCCTGGAAAGGCGGTACGGCCTGCGTTTTAGCCTGGCCTATTCCATGGAGAACCAGACGCTCCCGCTCGGGCTGGGAGCGCTGTGGGCAGGCTCCGGAGCCACCTTCAGCTGGAAAGGCATCTGCGGCTGTGTAACCCAGGTCCCGGATGCGGAAGACCGGGAGCACGACATCTACTGGTGGACCGGCATGGACGGAAGCCGGCTGCTGATGAAGTGGAACTCGATGCTGAACGGGAACCAGAGGCTGGGAGGCTATGCCGAGGCGCGCGAACCCGAGGAGATCGTCCTGTATGTGAACGGGAACGAGGCATTTCAGAGGCGCTATCCCTACCAGGTCATCGGCGCATTCGGGTACGGGTGGGACGACCTGGAGAGCAAGACCGATGAATTCTCCCCGGCCGCCAGGAAAATGACCACAGAGAACCTGCGGGTGATCGTCTCCAATGAGATCGATTTCGCTGAGGACTTTGAGAAGACCCACGGCGGTGAGATTCCCTCCCTTTCAGTGAGCTTTGGGAACGAATGGGACCTGGATTGCGCGAGCATGGCTGAAGTATCGGCCCGTGTGAAGCGCGCCGTAGAAGCGCTGAGGACCGCAGAAAGCCTGGCCTCGCTCGTATGCCTGAAAAAGACCGACTTCATGCAGGGGCGCGAGATAGGGCGTGACCAGGCGTGGATGAACCTGGGACTGTTCTGGGAGCATGACTGGCAGGGAGCCCCCTGGGATGGCCTGACGGAAAAAAGGATCGCCTGGACGCGCAAGATCACGAGCGAGATCGAAGAATATGTTTATTCACTGCGCGAAGATGCCCTGGCGGCACTGGGCGGGATGATCCCGAACCCCGGAGGGAATGAGAGGTTCTTTGTTTTCAACCCGCTGAGCTGGACACGGACCGATCATGCAGATCACGCCTACAGCGGGCCCGGGCCGGTGCAGGTGCTGGACGTGGAGAGCGGTCAGACGGTTCCGTCCCAGTTGATCGACCTTGACGGGAAACAATATTTGAGAATATGGGCGGAAGGTATTCCGCCGGTGGGATATAAAGTATTCGAGATCCAGCCGGGGGCGGAAACGACCTTTGCCCCGGTGGCGATCGCGAACGAGGACATACTCGAAAACAGGCAGATCAAGGTCAGGCTGTCGGCCGGGGGGGCCATCATCTCGCTGGTGGACAAGGCTCACGGGCGGGAGCTGGCGGCGGAAGTCAACGGCCGCCTTATGAACGATCTTGGTCCGGGGACGGGTAAGCTGAAGGTCGAGAATCAAGGCCCTGTCTCCGTCACTCTGCTGGCCGCCTCCGCATCTCCACTGGCGCATACCACGCGGATCACGTTGTTCCGCGATTTGGACCGGGTGGAGATCCGGAACGATATCACACAGAATTTCGACGCCACACAGACCTGGTCTTATGGTTTTGCGATGGAGGACCCGGATATTTATCATGAAGAGGTGGGAGCTATTCTGCGGGCGCGCCTGACAACGGACGGCGGGAATTATT
This sequence comes from uncultured Anaerolineaceae bacterium, assembly GCA_964608885.1. GTDB lineage: Bacteria > Chloroflexota > Anaerolineae > Anaerolineales > Villigracilaceae > JACPVF01. Next base: position 6,153 of record CAZSPX010000037.1, read on the forward strand.
CCCCCCGGAACGCCCGGTACGATTGGCTGACACTCGGGCACTTCGCGGATATCAACCAGGGCGACCAGTTTGGCGTCACCCTGTCGAATGCGGATTGTTATTTCATGAAGACCGGGTCCAGCACGGCCGC
>CAZSPX010000037.1:6382-17835 GCA_964608885.1 uncultured Anaerolineaceae bacterium
CAGAGCTTTTCATTGCTGGAGATCGTCGAAGACCCGGTTTTGCTCTGGGCGCTAAAACCCGCGGATGATGGACTGGAGTCAGGGTTGATCGCAAGAGTATGGCACCTGGCCGAGGGACCCAGAGGCTTCTCTCTCAAATGGAATGATGGCGGGCTGAAGGCGGCCCAGCGATTGACCCATATCGAGACGCCCATCGGGGACATGCACCTCCAGGGAGGCTCACTAGTGGATGAGATCCTGCCGCAGCAGATGAAAACTTATGGGATCTATCCGGCAGGGCTGCCCTATGCACATGAGAATCTCGAGCCTCCGGTGACGCTGCCGCCACCGGATTCGCCCGCTACGCCCGGGAACCCGGCTGCAACAATCCCGGCTGCCACTCCCGCAGCGACTCCCACAGGGGCGGCGGGGACGGAAGGCAAGGGCTGTGCGCTGGGGCTGCTGAGCGCACTTTTGGAACTTTTCAAATAAAGCGGGGGAGGGATCCAGACATCCATTTGTCACCCCCATCTCAGCCGCTTGTCTGACTCACATATAATCTTATCCGCAAGGCCAACATCAAGAGGAGGAAATCAATGAAGATCATGATCACAGGAGTCGCAGGATTCATCGGCTCCAACCTTGCAAAAGGACTTCTGGCAAGAGGCCATGAGGTCGCAGGATTGGACAATCTTTCACAGGGCACGCTGTTGAATGTGAAAGATTTCCAGGACCACCCCGGTTTCACATTCTTCCAGGAAGACATCCGCGATGAGAAGGGTGTCGAGCGGGCCATCGAGGGCTGCGATGTGCTGGTGCATCTGGCGGCGTTCAAGATCCCGCGCTACAGCGACGCGCTGGATACACTGCTCATTAATTCTCAGGGGACCGACACTGTGCTCAAGGTGGCGGCGCGGCACATGCCAAAGGTAGTGGTGGCTTCCACCTCGGATGTCTATGGCAAGAATCCCAAGGTCCCTTTTACTGAAGATTCGGAAATGGTGATCGGCCATCCCCAGGTGAAACGCTGGTCGTATGCGATCTCCAAGATGTACGAGGAGCAGCTGCTCTTCGCCTATCATGAACGATACGGGATGAACGTGGTGGCCCTGCGCTTCTTTGGCGGGTACGGGCCGAACCAGAACCTGACCTGGTGGGGAGGCCCGCAGTCGGTCTTCATTGATGCGGCCATAGACAACAAGGTCCTGCCGCTCCACGGAGACGGGCTGCAGACCCGCTCCTTTACTTACATCAGCGACCATGTGGACGGGATCATCGCGGCCGTGGAGAAGGAAGAGGCCAACAACCAGGTCTTCAATATCGGCAATACATACGAGATCACGATCCGCGGCCTGGCGGAGCAGATCTGGGCGCTGATCCACGGGGACGAACCGGCCAAGCTGGAGCTGATCCCGTATGAGACCTTTGGAAAATACGAAGACGTGGTGCGGCGCGTCCCGGATATCCAGCTGGCAAGCAGACTCCTCGGGTTCCAGCCCAAGGTCGATCTGTACACTGGCTTGAGACAGACCATCCCCTGGCAGATCGAGCGGCGGCGTGAGCTCGGAATCCCGACCCCGGACATCCAGATCCATGAGAAGGTGACCTATGGCGTCCTCTAGCCCGCTTCCGAAAATGTTCCTGTTGATCCCGGTCTATAATGAGGCCGGGAACATCAACCGCTTGCTGGACTGCATCGATTCGTTTTCCCGTGGGATGAGCGACCGCTACAACCTCGAGGTCCTGCTGGTGGATGACGGCAGCCGGGATAACACCGAAGAGCTGGCGAGGTCATTCGCCGGGAGCTTCCCCCTGACGGTGCTCAAGCATGCAGAGAACCAGGGGCCGGGCCGCGCCTTTGGGACCGCCTTCCGCGAGGCGGCAAACCGGTTCTCCGAGCGCGATATCGTCGTCACCATGGAAGGCGACAACACCTCCCGCCTCGAATTGATCCGGCAGATGCTGCACCGCATGCAGGAGGGATTCGATCTCGTCCTGGCGAGCCCTTACCTCTATGGCGGTGCGATCGTGCACACCTCCAACTTCAGGATCTTCCTGAGCAGCATGGCGAACATCTTTGTCAAGGACCTGCTGGGCATCCACGGCATCTTCACGGTGAGCTCCTTCTACCGGATGTATTCCGTGCCGCTGCTCAAACAATTGCAGGCGATCTACGGTCCCGAGATCCTGGAGCAGAGGGGCTTCGAGTGCATGACCGAGATGCTGATGAAGATGATCTGCCTGGACACCCGCATCTCGGAGGTAGCGATGGTGCTGGATACAGACCTGCGCGTGGGGAAAAGCAGGATGAGGATCGTCCGGACGATCGTGGGTTATCATGCCCTGTGGAAGCAGAAGGGCAAATGGATGAGAATGGCCAATGCCAAACAGCCTTCAGACCCCCGGCGAAGGCAGGTCCCACCCCTAGGGATCAAGCCGGCAGAACACATCTGACGGGCAGACAGCAAGACTCCACCCTGAAAAGAGGCGATCATGACAAAAAACTTTGCAATCGTAGGCGTAGGCGGCTACATCGCTCCCCGTCACCTGAGGGCGATCAGGGATACCGGCAACCGGCTTCTGGCAGCTGCAGACCCGAAGGATTCGGTGGGGATCCTGGACCAGTATGACTTCAACGTCCGGTTCTTCACGGAGATCGAGAGGTTTGACCGGCACCTGGAGAAGCTGCGCCGTGGACCGGCCGAGGGGCAAGTGGAGTATCTGACCGTATGCTCCCCGAACTATCTCCATGATGCGCACTGCCGCCTGGGGCTGCGGCTGGGGGCGGATGTCATTTGCGAGAAGCCGCTGGTGATCAACCCGTGGAACCTGGACGCCCTGCAGGAGCTGGAGGCGGAGACCGGACGGCGAATCCACACCATCTTGCAGCTGCGTGTGCATCCCGAGCTAGTCAAGCTCAAGGCCGCGCTGGAGCAGGATCAGGGCCGGAAGCATGACGTGGTCCTGACCTATATCACAGGGCGGGGCAACTGGTACCACAATTCGTGGAAGGGGCAGATCGAGAAATCAGGCGGGGTGGCCACGAACATCGGCGTGCATTTCTTCGATCTCCTGTTGTGGCTTTTCGGGCCGGCAGCAGACGTCTGCCTGTATCACTCGGATATGTACCGCATGTCCGGGTCCATCGAGCTGGAACGGGCGCATGTCAGGTGGTTCCTGTCCGTGAACCCGGAGGACCTGGCGGCCGCCAGGGCCCCGGCCGGGAAGAACACCTACCGGTCGATCACCGTGGATGGGCAGGAGGTCGAATTTTCAGAGGGCTTTACGGACCTGCACACGCGGGTCTATGAAGAGACGCTTGCGGGGCGGGGCTTTGGCATTGAGGACGCACGGCCGTCCATCCAATTGACCCACCGCATCCGCACCGCGCCGCTCTCGCCGCTGGATGCCGGCACCCATCCGGTGCTGCTGTCCGAGGCTCGAAAATTCACCCTGACAGGCCCGGGGGGCGAGCATGACTGATACTTTCGTACACGAATCCAGCTTCGTGGATGAAGGGGCGGAGGTCGGAGAAGGCACAAAGATCTGGCATTTCTGCCACGTGATGTCGGGCTCGAGGGTCGGCATGCACTGCAATATTGGCCAGAACGTGTTCATCGCATCGGGCGTGCAGATCGGGGACAACGCGAAGATCCAGAACAACGTGTCGATCTATACCGGCGTGGTACTGGAGGAGGATGTGTTCCTGGGGCCGTCCATGGTCTTTACCAATGTGATCAACCCCCGGAGCGCGGTCAACCGCAAGGACGAATACAAGACCACGCTGGTCAAGCGCGGCGCGACGATCGGCGCGAACGCCACGGTCGTGTGCGGGACCGTGCTGGGCCGCCACTGCTTTGTCGGCGCGGGCGCAGTGGTGACCCGGGACGTGCCGGATTTTGCCCTGGTTTATGGGAGCCCTGCGCGCATCCACGGCTGGATGTGTGAATGCGGGGTCGGGCTGGAGTTCACCTCCTCCGAGGAGAGGGAAAGGGCGGCCTGCCAGAACTGCGGAAAACGATATGAGAAGGCGGGGAATACCGTCCGGCGTGAAGGAGGAATGGCATGATCCCCCTGGTTGATCTGGTCGCACAATACCACGAGATCCAGCCCGAGATCGATGCGGCTGTCCATGAGGTGCTTGAGAACGGACATTTCATCCTGGGGCCGGCGGTCAGCGCGTTCGAAAAGGAAACCGGCGAATACCTGGGCGTGAAGCACTGCATCGGGGTTGCCTCGGGGACCGACGCGCTGGTGATCGCTCTGCGGGCTGCCGGGGTCGGGCCGGGGGACGAAGTCATTGTCCCGGCCTATTCCTTCTTTGCCTCGGCGGGTGCGGTCCTGCTTGTGGGGGCAAAGCCGGTCTTCGTGGATATCCATCCGGATACCTTTTGCCTCGATGTCGCCCAGGTCGAAAAGGCGATCACTCCCGCCACGCGGGCGATGATCCCCGTCCACCTGTACGGGCACCCGGCGGAGATGGCCGCGCTGCTTGAGGTGGCACGTAAAGCGGGGATCAAGGTGCTCGAAGATAACGCCCAGGCCTTCGGCGCGGAGTACCATGGCAGCAAGACCGGGACCCTGGGAGATATTGGATGCCTGAGCTTCTTCCCCACCAAAAACCTCGGCGGTTTCGGGGACGGGGGGATGGTGGTCACCAATGATGACGGGCTGGCCGAGAGGATGCGGATGCTGCGCGCGCACGGTTGGAAGAAGAAATATTTTCCCGAGATCCTGGGGTACAACAGCCGCCTGGATGAGTTACAGGCCGCGATCCTGCGGGTGAAACTTGCTCACGTGGAGAAGTGGAACCAGCGCCGAGGCGAAATCGCCCGCTGCTACACCGAAGAACTGAAAACCCTCGAGGGAGTGGTCACACCTGTAGAGCCGGCCGATGGAAAGCATGTCTACCATCTCTATACCCTCCGGCTTGCCGAGCGGGACCGCGTGAGGGCCGGGCTGAAGGAGTCTGGCATCGCCTCGGATGTCTATTACCCCCAGCCTCTGCACCTCACCGAGCCCTGCCGCAAGCTGGGATATCAGGAGCGGGACTTTCCGGTTGCCGAAGAGGCCAGCCGCGAGGCGCTGAGCATCCCGCTGTATCCCGAGATGAGTGAAGACCAGATCCGGACGGTCATCCGCAGCATCCGGGAGATGGTGAAGGGGGCCGCCCGGTGAAGATCCTCACGGTGGTCGGCGCACGACCGCAGTTCATCAAGGCTGCACCTGTCAGCCGGGCCATCCAGGAGGCAGGACACTGCCAGTTCCTGCTGCACACCGGCCAGCACTATGACCACGGGATGTCGCAGGTGTTCTTCGATGAGCTGGCCCTTCCGGCCCCGGATGTGAACCTGGCAGTCCATGCTTCGGGCCACGGGGAACAGACCGGGAAGATGCTGATGGGCATTGAGCAGGTCCTGCTGGCAGAAAAGCCCGACTGGGTGATGGTGTATGGGGACACCAACTCCACGCTGGCGGGCGCACTGGCCGCCGCCAAGCTCCACATCCCCCTGGCGCACGTGGAGGCCGGGCTGCGCTCCTTCAATCGCGAAATGCCGGAGGAGCACAACCGGGTGCTTACGGACCACTGCGCCGACCTGCTTTTTTGCCCAACCCGGACAGCTGTATCCCACCTTGAACGGGAAGGGATCACCCGGGGCGTACACCTGGTGGGGGACCCCATGTATGATGCGGTCCTGATGTTCTCCGAAAGGGCCGAACAACGCTCCACCCTCCTGAAGGATCTGGGCCTGCAGGATGGGGGGTATCTGCTGGCGACCATCCACCGTGCCTACAATACCGATGACCTCGAGGTCCTGAAGAATATCTTCTCGGCACTGGAAAGCATTGACGAGCAGATCATCTTCCCGATCCACCCACGGACCCGCGCCCGGCTGGAGTCGGCGGGCCTGACGGGGCATGCATGGGCGGGAGGCAGGATCCACCTGATCGATCCAGTCTCTTATCTGGACATGCTGATGCTTGAACAGCATGCCCGGCTGATCCTCACGGATTCCGGGGGCGTGCAAAAGGAAGCCTATTTCTTTGCGGTCCCCTGTTTGACGCTTCGACCCGAGACCGAATGGGTTGAGACCGTGGAATCGGGATGGAACCTGCTGGTCGAGCCGGAGGCTGAAAGCCTGTCAGAGGCGCTGCAGCACCGATTCCCCACCCTGGACCAGCATCCTCCATTCTTCGGAGATGGGCGATCCGCCCAGGCTATGGTTTCAGTCCTTGAGCAGGCGAAGACGGTCTCCGCATAATTCCTTTCGCCCCCAGGATATCTCCAAATGAAAATCGCATATGTAGTGCCATATGTTCCGAACCTGATTAGGACCAGGCCGTATAATCTCCTGCTTCAACTGGCCGATGCGGGACATGAAGTGGACCTGTTCACTGTGGGTTCCGGCAGGCAGGATGAGGCGGATGCACGCGCCCTTGGATCGCGCCTCCGGGCCGTCCATTACCATGTCCTGCCGTTATGGCGGTCGCTGGGGAACAGCGCGGCGGCGGTCCCTTCGCGGAAGCCGCTGCAAACCGTTTACAGCTGGCATGAAGGGCTGGCGCGGGAGCTTTCTGTACGCGTGAGAGGCCGGGAATACGATGTAGTACACGTCGAACACCTGCGCGGCTCCCGGTATGGGACGTATATAAAATCTAAGCACCCACGGATGCCGGTGGTCTGGGACAGCGTGGATTGCATCAGCCATCTTTTCCAGCAGGCCGCCGGCCGCAGCCGCAGCCTGTTTGGCAGGACCGCCACACGGTTCGACCTGGGGCGAACCCGGAGGGAGGAGGGGAGGCTGCTCTCCTGCTTTGATGAGGTGCTGGTCACATCACCCAGCGACCGGGACGCCCTGCTGGAGCTGGCGCCGGGAGACAAGAGATCCTCTCCGGTCTCTGTCCTTCCCAACGGCGTGGACCTGGATTATTTCCATCCCAACCCGGGAGTGGAGAGGTCGCCTGCCGCATTGGTCTTCAGCGGGAAGATGAGCTACCATGCCAATATCTCCATGGCAAAATACCTGGCCGAGGAAATCATGCCGAAGGTCTGGGCGGCCCGCCCGGGGACCTGTCTTTACATCGTGGGAAAGGACCCCCCGGCGGATATCAGGAACCTGGCTTCAAACCCATGGATCACCGTGACGGGAACCGTGGAGGACATCCGCCCGTATCTATGGAAGGCAACCGCTTCGATCGTCCCGCTTCTGTATGGAGCCGGGATCCAGAACAAGATCCTGGAGGCCATGGCCACTGCAACCCCGGTGATCGCCTCCACCCGGACACTCTCCGCCCTGCAGGTCGAGCCGGGACGTGATCTGCTGGCGGCCGAGGAAGCTGAAGGATTTGCCTGTGAGATCCTGCGCCTGTTGGACGATGAGAGGCTGCAGAAGAGCCTGGGAGAGGCAGGGCTGGCGTACGTCTGCCGGCACCATGATTGGACGGCCATCGCCTCCCGGCTGGCGGAGATCTACCAGCGCGCCCGGGACGGCTCACGGGGGCGGTAAGTTCGGCGCGAGGGGGGCCAAAAGTACCAGGGAACGGGAATCGGAAGCCTTTCGCAATAGTCCTGCATCATTCAACTCCTTCAAACGGGATATACTATAAAGCTGGGCTGGCTATCATTTTCTTTAGCATTAGATACCAGGGTGTCAGATAGAACCAACGGATTGATCAACCTATGAACCTCAACATATATTTCCGGCCTCTTGTGAGATGGTGGCGACTGATCCTGAGCGCAACGGTTCTGGCGGTCATTGCGAGCGGGATCTCAACGCTTTTCCAACCGAACGTGTATGTATCGCGGACGACGCTGGTGGTCGGCACGACAATCCTGGATCCCAACCCGGATTCCGGCCAGATCTATGTAGCCCAGCAGCTCGCGCAGATCTATGCGGATATGGCATTGCGCGAACCCATCCAACTGGGGGTCATGGAGGCGCTGGGGGTCGATTGGATCCCCAAGTATCAATCCGGGGTGGTGCCCAACACCCAGATCGTCGAGATCTCGGTCACCGACACCAATCCTAAGAGGGCGCAGGTCTTTGCCACCGAGTTCGCCAACCAGCTCATCAAACAGAGCCCGGCTGTCTCTGGAACCCAGACCGGCACCCGGCAGGATTTCATCACCGCGCAGCTGTCCAGCCTCCAGGACCAGATCCAGCAGACCGAGGCAAAGATCGAGGAGCTGCAGCGGAGCCTGGTCGGCCTGAACAGCGCGAGCCAGATCTCCAACATTGAAAACGAGATCAATTCACAGACGCAAAAGCTGAACACCCTGCGCGAGAATTACGCCAACTTCCTTTCCAACTCACAGCAGGGCGCCCTGAACATGCTCTCGGTGGTGGAGCCGGCCAACCTGCCCACCCGAACGGCAGGGACAAACCGGATGCTGATCGTGCTGCTGGCCGGCCTGGTGGGATTCAGCCTGGGAACCGGGGCGGCCTACCTGCTCGAATACCTGGACCAGACGGTGCGAACCACTGCCGATGTCGAGCGCATCTTCGGGCAATCGGTGATCGGTTACATCTCGGAGATGTCGGGGAATGGGAGCAAGGCCGCGTACGTGGCAAAGGACCGTAATTCGGTGCTGGCGGAGAGCTTCAGGCTGCTCTGGTCGAACATCGAGTTCATGCGCATGAACAACGCCCTCAAGACCATCCTGGTCACCAGTCCCAGCCAGGGGAACGGGAAGACGACGATCGCCTCCAACCTGGCCGTCTCGATCGCCCAGAGCGAGCATGATGTGATCCTGGTGGATGCAGACCTGCGCAGGCCGGCCGTGCATTCATCCATGAAATTGAGCAAGGCTCCGGGGTTGTGCGACGTGATCGGGAACGGCGCAAAGGTGGAGGGCGTGGTCCGGTCCTGGAACGGGGACGAATACCTGAAGGTCCTGACGGTCGGAAACCAGCCGCCGAACATCACGGAAGTGGTGGGGTCGAACCGCCTGTCCGCGATCCTCACAGACCTGAAGGCTCATCACGAGATGATCATTGTGGATTCGCCCCCCCTGATCATCGCCGATGCCTACAACCTGGCCTCCAGGGTGGACGGAGTCATTATCGTTCTGGAGCCGGGGCAGACGACCAACGAACAGGCCAGGGCGCTCAAAGAGCAGCTCACCCGTTCGAACGCCAAGATCCTCGGCTTCGTATTCAACAAGGTGTCCGAGGAGAGCATCCACAGTTATGGCGATTATCAATACCGGTCCCTGTATTCACCAAAGTATTACTCCGATTATGTGGCCAAGCCCTCCAGGAAGCGGGCTCCAGAGTCTCGCGCCAGGCAGTGGACGGATTTCTTTGAGCATGGAAAGATCCCTGCGGAGGTGAGCGCGAAGCTGTCAGGGACGGTGAGCGCCCTCAAGAAGAAGCGCACGAGAAAACCCAGGAAGACCGAAGAATCGGCAGAATCCAACTGAGGAGGCATTCATGAAAGTACTGGTAACCGGCGGCGCGGGCTTTATTGGTTCACATGTGGTGGACGGTTTGATCGAGGCCGGGCATCGCGTATCCGTCATCGATAACCTGTGGGAGCATGGGGGCGGAAAGCTGGAGAACCTCAATCCCGCCGCAGTGTTCTACAAGCTTGATATCCGCGATCCGGCCATTGCAGAGGTCTTTGAAAAGGAGCGACCGGAGGCGATCTGCCACCTGGCGGCGCAGCACAGCGTCAAGATCTCCACCGATGACCCGGCACATGATGCCAGTGTCAACATCCTGGGCCTGATCAACCTCCTGCAAAATGCCTCGCGCTACAATGCCAGGAAGATCATTTTCTCCTCCTCCGGGGCCACTTACGGAACGGTGGAGAAGATGCCGGTGGATGAGAACACCAGCCGCAGCCCGGAATCGCCTTATGGCACTACCAAGATGGCAAGCGAATATTACCTGCGGTTCTGGAAGGCGATGCACGACCTGGACTTCACCATCCTGCGCTACGGGAATGTGTATGGGCCGCGGCAGGACCCCCTGGGCGAGGCCGGTGTGATCGCCATCTTCGCCCGCCAGATCCTGCTGAATGAACCGGTGCGGATCGACTGGGACGGGGAGCAGCAAAAGGATTATGTGTACGTGGAGGATGTGGCACGGGCCAACATCCTGTCGCTGGGGGCCGGGGACGGCGAGGCGTACTGCATTGCCTACGGGGAAGGCACCTCTGTCAATGCCCTTTACCAGGGGCTGGTGAAAGAGGTCGGCCATGAGGTCGAGATCCGGCACGCCCCCAAGCGCCCCGGCGATATCTACCTGACCTACTTCGATTGCAGCAAGGCGAAGCGGGAACTGGGCTGGAAGGCCGAAGTAGGCCTGGACGAAGGCCTGCGCCGGACCGTGGAATTCTTCAGGGAAAAGCTCGGCATCCGCGCATAATGCGCTGGATATCCGTTCATTAACCAAACGCCCGGAGACGGGCGTTTTTGATTCTGGTTACAATGGGAGAATGGCTGAGCGAAGGGTCTTCACCTCGGTTAACGAGCTCCAGGACGGCGAGATCCGGAGGCTGTACGCAGACTTTGACGCTCCGATCGATCGCCTGGACTGCGGACGGAAATGTGCCATACATAACCCGACCGGGAAACCGTTCTGCTGTGATATCTGCCAGGCAGTGCCGGCCGCCTACCGCGCAGAGTGGGATTACCTGCAGCCGCGCACTGACCTGTGGCACGAATGGCGGGGGAATGAATGCGGGCCGGGCAGCCCGGGCGAGAAGGCTCGCCTGCTGGAGAGCACTCCGGACAGCATGATCCTGCTGGCCTGCCTGGGGCCGGACCGCTGCCAGCGGACTTTCAGGGCGCTGAGCTGCAGGCAGTTCCCGTTCTTCCCTTATGTGACCCCGGATTATCAATTTGCGGGCCTGGCCTGCGAGTGGGAATTTGAGACCCGGTGCTGGGTCCTAAGCAACCTGAAACGGGTTTCACCTCGTTACCGGGAAGAGTTCCTGCGCACTTTCGATGGCATTTTCGCCCTCTTCCAGGAAGAGTTTGACGCCTACGCCCGCCATTCGGAGCGACTGCGGATCCATTATCGGGAGGCCGGCAGACGTTTCCCGCTCCTGCACCGGAACGGCCGCTACTACCTGGTCAGCCCGGGCAGCGGACGGATGCGCCGCGTAGACCCGGCGGGTCTGCCGCGCTTCGGCCCCTACAAATAGTGAGGGAAAGACCTCTCTACCACTCACAGCCTTCCGTGGTGCTGACGCCGGCATGCTTCCCCAGGCGCTTGTACATGGTCACATCGGTGAAAGGCTCTCCGAGCAGCCCGTCATGAATGGCCCAGGACCGGCGGCGGATGCTCTGGGCTGCCCCGGGCTGCCGAAACGGGTTGGAGCCGTCCAGGCGCGCTGAGAGCTCGCCTCCCGGCTGGAACCCGCTCTGAATGCGCTCCATGCGGCGCCTGCCCATCTGGTAGGAAAATCCGTAACGCTCGAAAAGGACCGCATTGTGATAATACAGCGGTTCCGCGAAGAACATG
>CAZSPX010000038.1:0-1112 GCA_964608885.1 uncultured Anaerolineaceae bacterium
GCGCCGACCAACATCGGCCCTCCGGGATAACGCTGGAGCTGCGGCTCGGACTACCCAGCGCGGCCTGCATGCCACGCCTTCCCCCGAGCGGCTCGAGAGGGAACTTCAACCGGTTCGCGTCGAGTGCGGGTCTCAGCCATCCCTGCACCTCTCTGGCGGCGTCTGCCGGCTTACTTTCCTCTGTTTTCGCCTTTGAATTGGCTCGCCTGTTAAGGCTTATTATCTGCAAAAACAACCCGCTGTCAAGAGCCTCACCAGGAGAGGCGGCTCCCGCCCATCTGCTTGGACTTGTAGAGCGCCAGGTCGGCTTTCTCCAGGAGCGTATCGAGGCTGCGACTTTTAGGGCCAAAGGAATGCAGCCCGATGCTGACGCGCGGCTCCACGCTGCGGTCCTGGCTTTCAAAGGAGAAGGCCGAGAGACGCTCGATGATTCGCAGCAGGCAGTCGCGGGCCGCCTCATTGGAGGTATGCGGGAAGAGAAAGATGAACTCGTCCCCGCCATAGCGGGCGAAAATGTCAGACTTGCGGATGGTCTCGCGGCAGATGCGGCTGACCTCCCTCAGGGCATGGTCGCCGGCCAGGTGCCCGAAGCGGTCGTTGATCAGCTTGAAGTTATCGAAGTCCATGATGGCGATGGAGAGCTCGCCTTCATTGTCCTCGCAATACTGCAGCTCGCGGGCTGCCAGGTCCATGAAGTAGCGGCGGTTGAAGGCGCCGGTCAGCTCGTCGATGGTGGAGAGCACCTTGAGACGCCGCTCGGCCTCGTCCAGGTGGGCCAGCATCTGGAAGGTGTGATACGAGAGCAGCGGTGCAATGAAGGCGGGGGCCAGGACCGAGATGAGCAGCGATTCCTGCGAAACCCCGCCTCCCAGCAGCGCGCTGAGGATAAGCATGATCAAGATCGAGATCACGATCGACAGGAGGGTTGCGCCGACTGTGACGGCCGCGACGCCGTACTGGCGTAAAAGCTCTCTGAGCAGGGACCGCGACTCGGGCTTTTCCATTCCGTGATTTTACATGAGATTCAGCTTTATATTGAACAGACCCCGGCTTGGTATAATCCCGCCCATGCAGCCCAGAATCCGGGAGATCCTCACCTTTGCCGCGCTGGC
>CAZSPX010000038.1:1212-17803 GCA_964608885.1 uncultured Anaerolineaceae bacterium
CATCTCGCGCCTGATCCAGGTCCTGATCATCACGGCGCTCCTGCTGGTCTGTTACTTTCTGCTGCGCAAGCTTGCCGGGCCGGGCCTGGCGTTCTTTGCGATCCTGCTGGCCTCGCTGGATCCGTATTACCTTGGTCAATCGCGTCTTCTGCTCCACGAAGCGATGCTGGTCTGCTTCATCGCCATCTCATTGTTCGCTCTCACGGTGTACCTGTTCCAGGAACGCAGATCCATCTTTCTGCTGCTGTCGGCGGTGAGTGCCGGCTTGGCCCAGCTTACCAAATCCTCCGGGATCGCCATGCTTGCACCGGTGGGATTGCTGCTGTTCGTTTATCTGTACCAAAACCGCGCCCGCCTGCGCCCGGCTCTGCTCGACTCCTTAAGGACCTTCGGGCTTTGGCTGCTGGGGCTGGTTCTCACCTATGTGATCTTCTGGCCGGGGATGTGGGTCGCTCCGCTCAAGATGCTGCATGAGGTCTATGGCAATGCCTTCAGTTTTGCTCTCCACGGCGCGCGCCTGATTGCCTTGGAGGACACAGCGCCTGCGCCAGCAGCGTTGGACTCCGCTTTTGGAGGCATTGTCTCACAGATCACGGCCCTGCTCTGGCATACGCCGCTCATCACCTGGATTGGCGTGCTCCTTGGCCTGGCGCTGCTTCTCTCGAGCGCGCGAGAAGCGCTCCTCCCGCTGGCACGGCTGACCGGTTGGACGGCGGCTCTCACGGGACTGGCCTTCATTCTCCTGTTCGGTGTTGCACAGGGAAGAAATTCTCCTCACTATGTGCTCAACGCTTTCTGGATGTTCAGCCTGCTGGCCGCGCTGGGCTGGTATATGGCTTTCCGCTGGCTTGCGGGACGGGTACAAAAAAACTGGGTCGTGACGGCAGGCATGGCCTTTCTGCTCCTGCTGCAAGGCGGGAATGCGCTCGCCTATTTCCCCTATTATTTTAACTACCAGAACCCTCTTCTGGCGCGTTTGCAACCACCCGCAGGACCGCTCAAGGCGTATGGAGAGGGCCTGGAGACGGCCGCTCAATATCTGAACGGCCTCCCGGGAGCGCAGGATTCCACCGCGCTGGCCTATTACGGCCGCGGCTGTTTTTCCTTCTTCTTCGAAGGGCGCACGACCCGTTTTAAACCCTATTATGCCGAGCCCGGTTATGAACAGGAACTGAAGGAGGCCCTGGAGGGGGCGGATTACCTTGTCCTGTATCCCGCTGTGCAGGGACTGATCCCCAAGTATGATCATCTTTTCGCCGCTCTCAGTAACGTTCAGCCGGTCTGGAAATCCACACTGCATGGCTACACATATGTAGTCATCTATCGAGTTGACACATTTTCACCGGATGTATATAAGGCCCTGTATTCCCATGCTGCGCAATAAAAAGTTGATATTTTGGCTCTATGTGCTCATCCTGCTTGCCCTGGTCCTCCCCCCGCATGTCATTGGGATCGACCGGTTCGCTGAAATCGATGAACCCATGTGGGTTGCCAGAGGCTCAAATTTCTATTATGCCCTCACGCACGGCGATTTTGAGAATACATTCTACGAATATCATCCAGGAGTTACCACAACCTGGATTGTGGCGGCCGGGATGATGGCTGTTTTCCCGGAATACCGTGGCTTGGGGCAGGGCTACTTTGACGGCCGCAAATTCAATTTGGAGGAATTCCTGATTTCGCACAACGTCCAGCCTCTGGACCTGGTTCGAAGCAGCAGGATAATCCAACAGGCTGTGCTGATCATGCTGGCCCTTCTGCTGTTTTTCCTTCTCCAGTTGATCGTGGAGCCTCTCCTGGCGCTGTTGGCGGTTGTTTTAGCATTTGACGCGCCTGTCTTCCTGGGTTACTCGCGCCTGCTGAATAATGAAGCCATGCTTGCCATGTTCGTTATGCTTTCGATCGTGAGCATGGTCGTTTATCTCAACACACGGCGCAGGCTCGTTTATTTGCTGATCTCCGGGGGAACTTTTGGCCTGGCGCAGTTGACCAAATCGCCATCCATTGTGGTGATTGGCATCGCAGGGCTGATGCTGCTGGTGCCTTTGTTCAAGCGTTCGGATTCTGAGCCGCTCGCCCGCCGGCTGCTCGCCGCCGCCAGAACCTTGTTCGTGTGGCTCCTATGCGCCGCGGTCGTGTACGTGGTTCTCTGGCCAGGGATGTGGGTGGCTCCGGGCAAAATGCTGTATGGGGTTTATGGCAACGCCTTCAGCTATGCCTTTCAAGGAGCGCGCCTTGATGTGACCCAGGAGCTGGAGCCTGCCACATTCAGCCTGGATACCGGATTCGCAGGAGGAATTGCTTATCTCGTGCAGCTGGTACTACGTACCACGCCTCTGACTTGGATCGGTTTTCTGCTTGCCATCCCCATGATTTTTTCGCGGGAGATCAAGCCCGCAATAAAGGGGCTGGTCGCTTATCTTTTTTTGACCGCGCTATTGTTCGTTTTCCTGTTCGGAGTGGCGCAGGGCCGGGATGCAGCGCATTATGTTCTGTCCAGTTTTTTTGCCGTGGACGTGATCGCGGCGATGGGCTGTGGCTATGCACTTCTGTATCTTGCCGGACGCTGGCCCGGTTTGAAAGATATCAGGTTTGGACTGGCGGTGACAGTCGCTCTCCTGCTTGCCCAGCTAGCAAGCGGTCTTCATTTTTTTCCCTATTACTACACTTATGTCAATCCCGTGCTCGCCTCCTCGCCGGCAAATAAACCCATCGGTTATGGAGAAGGGCTGGATGTGGCTGCTTCCTACCTGGCCGGAAAACAGGATGCCAATGGGCTGCGAGCGTTTGTGTACGACGGACACGGCTGCTTCTCTTACTTCTTTCCCGGCAGGGTGCGGGTCATGAAGACCGCCTACTTCTGGGAGCCTGGTCTGCCAGATGTCATTGCAGGTCTGCGCTGGTCCGAATATGTTGTCGTTTATTCCGTGACGCAGGAGAATATGCCCGAATACCGGCCTCTTCTCTCGGCCCTGGAGGACGTGAAACCCGAACATGTTGTCGTCATAGACGGGGTGGAGTATGCGCGCATATATCGCACGGCGGATATCCCGGCCGAGGTCTATGCGGAACTGGGAAAGTAACGGCTCAGGGGGCGGTCTCGGAGGGGGGAAGGGTCCCGGCGGGGTTGGGCGTGGGGGTGGGCAGCTCGGAGGGGATGAGGCTCTCAGCGCCTTTCCAGGGCAGGAAGGCCGCGAAGGATTTCATGCTGAAGCCGCTCTGCACCTCCCAGCGCTGCAAGAAGAACAGGTTGCCCTTGCCCTGCTCGCCGGTGTAACCGAGGCCCATCCCGGCGGTATATTTGGCGAAATGCACATAGTTGATCACGCCGCTGCTGGCCCGGCCAAAGGGATAGGCAAAGGTCTTGACCGGCACACCCAGGAGCTTCTCAAGCTGCTGCTTTGACTCGACCACCTCCGCGCGCTGGCGTTTGGGGTTCAGGACCAGGTCAATATGGTTCAGACTGTGGCTGCCGATCTCCCAGCCCGCGGCGGTCATCTCCTTGATCTGCTTCACCGAGATGTAATCGGGCTGGCCCACATAATTGGCCACGAGGTAAAAGACGCCGGTGAAGCCGTATTTCTGCAGGATGGGGAAGGCGTTCTCGTACACATCCACATCGCCGTCGTCGAAGGTGATCAGGATCGGGCGCGGCGGCAGGGCGGCGCCCTTCGTGATGGCCTGCACCAGCATATCCGTGGTGATGGTGGTGTATTCCCAGTCGTGCAGCAGCTTCATCTGCTGCTCGAACTTCGCGGGCGGCACGCGGTAGCGGCTGAAGTAATCCGTGTTCTGCACATGATGGTAGAGCAGGATGGGGATGTTCACGATGCCCGGCCCCTGGGGGACGCGCGTGGTGGTCGCCGTGGGACTGGGCGAGGGAGTGAATGTGAGCGTTGCGGTAGGCTCAAGCGTGGGCGTCTTGCTGGGGAGCGGGGTGAGCGTTTGGGTGGGTGTGGAGGTCGCCGCCGGAGCAGCCGGGACGCAGGCAGACAACAAAATACAGACCCCCAGCCAAAAAACCGAAATTCTTTTCATTCTATTGGTTGAGTTCCCAGATGATGCGCAGCCCGTCCAGGGTGAGCCAGGGGGCGATGTGATCGATGATCTGCGTCTCGCGGGCGACGATCTCCACCAGCCCGCCGGTGGCGATGACCTGCATGTCCTCCCCCAACTCCGTCCGGAAGCGCGTGACCATGCCCTCCACCATGCTGACGTAGCCGAAGATCAGTCCCGACTGCATGGCATGCACCGTGTTGCGCCCGATGATCGAGGGCGGGCGCTGCAGGTCGATGTTGGGCAGCTTGGCGGCGCGAGTGGAAAGCGCCTCGGCTGCAAGGTTGATGCCTGCGGTGATGGCGCCGCCCAGATATTCGCCGGTCTTTGTGAGGGCATTGAAGGTGGTGGCCGTCCCGAAATCAATGATGCAGGCCGGGCCTCCGTACAGGTGCATGACCGCCACCGCATCACAGACCCGGTCCGCGCCGACCGCCCGGGGGTCCTCATAGCGGATCTTGATGCCGGTCTTGACGCCGGTATCCACGATGAGCGGCTCCTGCTTGAGGTACTCGCGGCACGCCTGCACCACCCGCATGGTGAGCGCCGGCACGACCGAGGCCAGCGAGATGCCCTGCAGGCCTTCCGGTGAGCAGCCGGCATTCTCCAGCAGCCCCAGGAGCTGCAGGCCGTACTCATCCGGCATGCGGGCGTGGTCGGTGGCCAGCCGCCAGTGGCGGCCAAGCTCCTCCCCTTCATAGAGGCCCAGGGTCAGGTTGGTGTTGCCAACGTCAATGGTCAGGAGCATGTGGGTATCCCGTGAGTTTCAGGCAAAGATGGTCTCGGGCTCGCGGAGGGCCAGCAAATAGATGAACAGGCCGGAAGGAAAGACCTGCAGGATGACCCGCGCCAGTGAGGTGCGCAGGTGCCATTCCAGGTCATACGGGCTGAGCAGGTAAACGGCGCAGGTCCCGAGGAATTGCAGGGTGATTATAGTCGCGATCGTGAAAATGCTCTGGCTGGATCCGGGCGGCGGGGCGAAGCGCACGACCAGCCCATACGCCAGCAGCATGAGCGGCAGGCTGTAGGGCCAATCCCCGAAGCGCAGGGTCATGCCTCCCAGCGCCTTAAGAAGGATCGCGTAGCGGGCAGGATCCATGAGCAGCGCCCGGGCGTTCCCCGAGGCGAAAATGTCGTTGGGCGGGGCAAGCGACTTGAAGTACAGGACCCCTGCCAGCGGGAGCGCTGCGCCGAGTGCAAAACTGAGGAGCGACCGGCGCAAGTCTGTGTATCTTGTCAGGGAAAGCCCCAGGAGGCTGGCAAGGAGGAAGAGAAGCCCCTCGTTCTTGGTCCAGGCTGCCAGCCCGGCCATGAAACCTGCACACATCATCAACCCGGCATGGCCGCGCGTGAGGGAAAGGTGGACCAGGACCACCGAGGCGAGGATATAGTACATGATGGGTACATCCGCCAGGAGCCCCGAAGCCGAGATGGCCAGGAAGGGTGTGCCGCAAAGCAGCAAGGCTCCCAGGCTGGCCTGGCCGGGGGTTCGCAAGAGTCCCAGCGCGGAGAACAGCAGGCCTAGGCTGCCCAGGAGGAAAAGCGCTGCCTGCACTGCCGCCGTGCGGACCGTTTCAGTGCCCAGCGTCCCCCAGGCCCAGGCGATATTGAGAGGGACGAGCAAGGGGTAATCGGGGTGGTCCGCCCAGTACAGAGCCGGGGAGAGGGTCGCTTGCCAGTTCGCGGGATCGCGGTAAATGAAACGAGCGGCGCGATTCCAGATGGCCCAGGCGTCGAACGCGCCCTGCGGCTGGCCCGCCACCAGCCTGCCATAAGCCAGCAGCATGCAGCCTGCCGCCAGCGCGGCCGCGGCAGCCAGTGCCCATTGGAAAGGCCTAAGCCGCGGGAGGGGCGGCAGGGTAGTTCCATATCCGCGCTCACGGAGAACGACCGCGATCAGAAGTCCGGCGGTCAGGAGCAGCATGAAGGGGACTAGAAACACTTTGCCGGGGTCGACCTGAAGGCCCATAAAAAACAAGAGGGAGGCGATCCCGAGGCCGATTCCAATTCCCAATGAGGCCTTGAGAAATAATGCGTATAGGTATCTATCGGGCCAAACCCATTGAAGGATCAGAAAGCCCGAAAGGATGGCCGGCAGGTAGGCCAGGAAGCTTAGCAGCGTCATTGGTTGCCCCGCCGGTGAAGGAGATACACCCCCCGCCCCAGCGGGATGATCTCGAACTCGCCCGGGTGCGCCATCTCCCAGGCAGCCAGTGCGGGTGCGCCAAGGACGGCCACGGTCCACTCCGCGGCGGCGCCTCTCTGCAGGATCAAAGGCGCCAGGGTGTACTGGGCCAGCAGGAATTCGACCTGCTGGTCGAGGAATTCGCCTCCGATACCGGGCACATCCCATTCGCCGAGGTAGCCGATCACGCCGCGCTGGAATGGCAGAGCCTCGCGGGCCGGCTCCAGGCGATCCTCAAAGGCGGCGATGGCCTCTCCTCCGCCCTGCTTTTCCTGCGCGACCTGCCACGAACGGATTGCCGAGAACAGCCCGGCAAGCGCCAGCAGGACCACCATCCCCCTGCGGAGCCAGAGGGTAAATCTCATCCCGGTTTTACTGCTTCGATGATCTCGGCCACCATGTCATAGCGGTTGAACTGCGGCATGATATAGACTCCGGCCGCCCAGGGTTTGAGGCCCTCGATCAGCTCCACGGCCAGCTCCACGCCCACCTTTGCGCTGTCCTCCCCGGCCGCTTCCACGCGGCGGCGCGTCCCCTCGGGGATGAAGATGCCCGGCACCTCGTGCTGCAGGAAGCTGGCATGCCGCGCGCTGACCAGTGGCAGGATGCCCACCAGGACGGGCTTTTCCAATTTTCCGTGGGCCGACTCATAGGCTTCCAGGAGCTTCGGGCCGTCCCCGGGCGCATACACAGGCTGGGTCAGGAAGAAGTCCACTCCGGCCTTTACCTTGCGGTGCAGGTTCTTGATCTCGGTGGCGGGGTCCGGTGCGCACAGGTTGAGGGCCGCCCCGACGAAGAAATTGGTGGGCTGCCCGATGGAGGCCCCGGAGTGATCCACCCCGGCGTTAAAGCCCTGCTTGATGAGCTTGATGAGGCCGGAGGGGACCAGGTCATAGTTGTCCATGGCTTCGGGGTAATCGCCGATGGCGGTGGGGTCGCCCATCACCACGAACACGTTGTGGATGCCGAGGGCGTGCGCGGCCAGCAGGTCGCCCTGCACGCGCAGCAGGTTGCGCCCGCGGGTCGGGAAGTGCAGAGTGGTCTCCACATTGACCCGGCGCTGGAGGATGTCACAGACCGCCCAGGCGGACATGCGCATGCGCGCCATGGGGGAATCGGCCACGTTGATCACGTCCGCTCCGGCCTCCTGCAGGAGGGAGGCGCCCGCGATCAGTTTGTGTGTGGAGAGCCCGCGCGGCGGGTCCATCTCCACGCAGATGGCGAACTGCCCCTCCTGAAGTTTTTGCGCCAGCCGGGTGGGCTGCTGGAGAGACTCCTGGGCTTCCTCCTCCTCCGCCTGCACACTGACGGGCGCGGCGGGCAGGACCGGGTTTTCCTCCAGGGCGCGGCGCATAGCCGCGATGTGCTGCGGTGTGGTGCCGCAGCAGCCGCCGATCACGTGCGCGCCAGCCTCCCGGAAGGACAGGGCATAATCGCCGAAGTAATCCGGGTCGGCGGGGTACATGATGCGCCCGCCCACCTGCTCGGGCCAGCCGGCGTTGGGCTTCACCCACAGGTACTGCGAGGGTGCAGCCACGCGCATCTCCCGGAGGATGCGCAGGAGCTGGGCCGGGCCTCCGGAGCAGTTCACGCCGATCACGTCCGCGCCGGCCTCGGCCAGCTTGTGGGCCACCTTGGAAGGACCGTCGCCCAGCAGGGTGCGGTCATCGCGCGTAAAGGTGACCGAGGCCACCACGGGGAGCGAGCCCACCTGCCGGGCGGCCCGGATGGCCTCACGGATCTCGTAGAGGTCGCTCATGGTCTCGATCACGATCAGGTCTGCGCCGGCCTCGCACAGGGCCGAGATCTGCTCGGCGAAGGCAAGACGCGCCGCCTCCGGCTGGACGCGCCCGAAGGGGGCGATGCGCACGCCCAGCG
The DNA here is from genome assembly GCA_964608885.1 of uncultured Anaerolineaceae bacterium. Taxonomy (GTDB): domain Bacteria; phylum Chloroflexota; class Anaerolineae; order Anaerolineales; family Villigracilaceae; genus JACPVF01. The sequence continues at coordinate 9,332 of CAZSPX010000038.1, forward strand.
GGCCCACATCCCCGGCGACCAGCACATCCCGAAAAGAGGCTGCCACCACGCGCCGCGCCAGCTCCACGCCGGCCCTGTTGATCTCTGCGAGCCGGTCTGCCAGGCCGTGTTTTTCAAGCTTGAAGCGGTTGGCGCCGAAGGTATTGGTGATGACCAACTGTGCCCCGGCCTCGATGTACTCGCGGTGGATATCCGCCACGGAAGCCGGGCGGGTGAGGTTCAATTCGTCAAAACAGCGGTCAAAGCCAACCCCGCGTGCGTGCAGCATGGTGCCCATGGCGCCATCCGCCAGCAGCACAGGGTTTTGGAGAAGCTCAAGAAATTTACCGTTCATCATGCCTCTGTAAAGTGACCGTCCTCAAGGCTGCTTGATGACGGTCAGGACGGCACCATCCCGTTCGATGCTGTGAACGATGGGCGCCTGGGGGAAGGATTCAAGATCGAGATCATAACGGCTGGTCGAGACACTGTAATCATAATGCCCGGTCTGCACGTCCTCATAGCTCGAGTACAACTTGAGGTCGGGGCGCAGGTAGATGCCCAGCAGGTGCGAAGGCCCATCCACCCACAGGGAGGCATTGGCGGGGGCGTTCGCGTTGAGCCAGCCCGCGGCCTCGCGATAGGAGGTGCCCCAGTAGTCCAGCTCGAACCTGCGGAATGCGCCCGCCTCGCCGCCGATGAAGCGGTTGTAGTAGATGTACTCGTAGGGATGCAGCCCCAGCCCGGCAAGCAGCCCCGGCACGAGACAGAAGAGGACCAGCGCAGTCCTCCATGCGGGAGACTTGATCCGGTCTAAGACGGCACCTGCCATCAGGAAGACCGGTGGGAGGATGAAAAAGACCTGCCGGAAGTTGTCGTACAGCGGGGAGCGCAGCGCAATGAACGCCGCGGCAGGAAGGATGAACCACAACCCCGTCAGCCAGAGAAGCTGCAAACTGGCGGCCTGCTTTTTTGCCGCGCCCGCGAGCACCAGGGCAAGTCCCACGGCAAAGAGCGGCCATACCGGCTCGGTCAGTTGGATGCCGAGCAGCACAGGCAGGTAGGAGCGCGGGAGGGTGGTGGATTCGTAGAATGTCCCGTTGAAGAGCACCTGTCCCTGCCAGGGATATTTTGCCATGACCACCAGGCTCTCGATGAAATGCCCGAGGGGGTCCGGCCAGAGGTAGGGCCAGGTGGCATACATGGCCGCAAATGCCAGCCCGGCATAGATCAGCAGCATGGGGATCGCCCGCCGGCCGTGTTTCTGAAGGCCATACAGTGCCACGAGCAGCCCTGCCAGCGGACCCAGCACCCGCACGCAGACGGTGAGTCCCAGCAGGGCGGCGGGGAGGATCAGGCGCCGGATATATCGAAGCACACCGGGGGCCTGGCGCAGGTAGAGCAGGAAGAGTCCCAGGGTGGAGAAGAGGAAGACCGCGGCGCGCGCCCGAAGAAAGAGCACGAAATATCTTTGGATGTAGATTTCAGGGGCCACCCGGCGGATGTCCGAGGCCAGCCGCGCCAGCAGGTTGTCCCCTCCTGCGGCGGCGGAGCGCACCAACCCCTCCAGCCAGGCGTGGATGATCTGCGTGCCTCCAAAGAGCAGCAGGATGCCCAGCAGCCATGCGGCGGTGAGCAGCGCCAGCCTGCGGGGAAGAGCGGCCATCCCGGAGGATTCGGACTCCCGCTCGAAGAGTCCCATTCCAGAATCCAGCGCCAGGAGGAACAGGCTGAGGAAGGGGATGTCCTTGGGGCTGATGAAGGCATGTCCCCATAGTACGGGCTGGGAGACAAGCAGGAGGGTCGCGCCCAGCGCGGCCCCGGGGCTCAGCCAACGTTTACCAATGCGATAGAAGCTCCACAGGCCCGCCAGGAAGGTAAAGAAGTAGAGCAGGTGCCGCAGGTCGGATTCCGTCCAGGGGATCATCGTCCCCAGGCCGCGCGACGCCAGCGCTACCGCCATGACGTAGGCCGGACCGTAATTGTCGTAGGTGTTCCCTGTCAGCGGAATGCTGCCGGTGGAGGGCCAGGTAGTGTAGGCCTGGAGGGCCTCATCCGCATATTTATAGAACTTCAACTCATCCCAGGATTCACCGTACTGCCGCGTGATGAAGAGGGCCAGAACACCCAAGGCAAGCAGCAGGAGGCGCAGGAGGTTATCCGCGCTTAAGAGAACGCGCGCGCCCGCGCGCAACTCCTGCTCCCCTTTGGCCTCGGACCGCAGCACTGTCACGCACTACCTCATCAACTGCTCGACGCGGCTCTCGCCCACCGAATAGTAGCGGGCTTCCCTGTGGTGCACGATGATGGCCGCGGTGGATTGCTCCGGGATCAACTGGTAGGCCGGGGAAAGCGCCATGCCCAACTCGCTGACAGCCGCAGGGAGAAGCTCGAAGACCTTCTGGTGGTCCTCCAGCTCAGGGATGGCGGGATAGCCCCAGGAATAGCGCTTGCCCTGCTCTTCGCCAATGTGCAGCTCGCGGCGGATGTGGGCGTGCAGGTAGTCGGCGGTGGCTTCGGCGGTCTGCACCGCCAGGCCATGTGTGAAGTAGGCCTGGGAATAATCGCCCGCCGCCTGCAGGCGGTCAAAACGCTCCGTGGCGGCCTGTCCCACCGTCACCACCTGGAAGGCGACCACGTCCAGTTTGCCCGAATCGACCGGGGCGAAATAGTCGGAGAGGGCCAGGTGTGCATCGTGTGGCTGGCGGGGGAAACTGAAGCGCGTCAGGGTCTCGGGCGAGGCGGTGTTGACCGTCTCGGGATTGTAGATCACCAGGTCATCCCCATCTGCCTGGCAGGGGAACAGACCGTACACGCCCTGCGGCCTCAGCCAGCCTTCCCTCAGGGCCTCACGCGACATGGACTCCAGCCGCGCCTCGAACTCCTTCTTCAGCTTCTCCCATTCCTCGCCGTGTGAGTTCTTGGCGCCCCAGGAGAGGCGGTATAGTTCGTTGATGTTCAGGTGTTTCAGCACCAGCTCCAGGGGCATGTCATGGACGATGCGCTGGCCCCACTTGAGCGGCGGGTCGATCGGCTCGGGCTGGACCTCGGAGCGCGCCTGTCCCTTGCGGTGTTCCGGCACCTGAGAGGCGCGTCCCATCTCCAGGTCCGCTTCCCTGCGGATCCGGGCTGTCAATTCGAGGCGTTTCTCCGTGTCGATCAACTGGTCCATGGTCTCGAGGCCCTCGAAGGCATCCTTGCAGTAGCAGACGCCCGGCTCATGAGCCTGCCCATCCTCGGTGAAGAGGATCCGCCGCCCGAAGCGCCGGTTGATGGCTGCTCCGCCTACCAGCACCGGGACCTGGACCCCGCGGCGGTGCAGCTCGTTGATGATGAGCGGCATCTGCTTGGAGGTAGAGACCAGCAGGGCCGAGAGGCCGATGGCCGTGGCATTGACCTCCACGGCCTTCGAGATGATGGTCTCGGCGGGGACCTGCTTGCCCAGGTCGATCACGTCATAGCCGTTGTTGGCCAGGATGGTCTTGACCAGGTTCTTGCCGATGTCATGGACGTCGCCGTACACGGTCGCCAGCACCACGAGACCCTTGCTGACTCCCTCTTTTTTCTCCAGATAGTTCTCCAGGTGCGCCACGGCCTTCTTCATCACCTCGGCGGATTGCAGGACGAAGGGCAGGATCAGTTCGCCTGCGCCAAACTTGTCGCCCACCTCCTTCATGGCGGGCAGGAGCACATTGTTGAGGGTATCCACGGCGCGCAGGTGTTTGGAGGAAGACCCAGCTGCCTCCCGGTGAATGATCGCGTCGATGTCCGCCTCCACACCCTCCTTATGCCGGTGCAGGATGGCCCAGTGCAGGCGCTGTTCGGGGGTCATATCGCGGGTGGGATCGGCGGCTTCCCCGGCAGCCTGCGGCGTGACCTTCTCATAGAACTCGATATAGCGCTGCAGAGCGTCAGACCGCCGGTTGAAGATCAGGTCTTCGGCCAGCTCCTTCTCCTGTGCGGAGATATCCGGGTAGGCGGTGATGTGCGCCGGGTTGACGATGGCCATATCCAGCCCGGCCTGTACACAGTGATAGAGCATGACCGAGTTCAACACCGGACGCGCCTGCGGGGCCAGCCCGAACGAGAGGTTGCTTACGCCCAGCGAGGCCATGACGCCCGGCAGGTTCTGTTTGATGAGGCGGATGCCTTCGATGGTCTCGACCGCGGAATCGGCGAATTCGGCATCCCCGGTGGCGAGTGTGAAGGTCAGGGCATCATATACCAGGTCGGTGGGCTTCAGACCGTGCTCATTCACGGCGATGTCGTAGATGCGCCGGGCGACCTCCAGCTTCTTCTCACGCGTCTTGGCCATGCCGCCCTCGTCAATGGTGAGGACGATGACCGCGGCGTTATGCTCGCGAGCCAGGGCGAAGACCTTGTCGGCCTTGGTCCGGCCCGCTTCCAGGTGTGTGGAGTTGATCAGGCAGCGGCCGGGGGCGGTCTTGAGGGCGGTCTCCAGCACATCCAGCTCGGTTGTGTCGATGACCAGCGGCACATCCACGCCCATCTCCAGTTTCTTGACCACCTTGCGCATCAGTTCCACTTCATCGGGGCGCTCGGTGACCGCGCAGGAGATGTCCAGGGCGTGCGCGCCGAATTCCACCTGCTCGCGGGCGATCTCCAGGATGGAGTCGTAATCCTCCTCCAGCAGCAGGCGCTTGAACTTGCGCGAGCCCTGTGCGTTGCAGCGCTCGCCCAGCAGGGTGGGGGGCGGGTCCTGCCGCATGGCGATGGCCGACATGGCAGAGGCCAGCCGGGGCTCGGAGCGCTCCGGGCGGACCGGGTGCGGGCGCGCGTTGAGCTTCTCCACCAGGAGCCGCAGGTGCTCGGGCGTCGTCCCGCAGCAGCCGCCGACCACCGAGATATTGTGCTTCGTGACGAATTCAACCAGGTCGTTGGCGAACGGCTCAGGCTCAAGGGGATAGACCGCCTGCCCATCCACGTTCAAGGGGAGGCCGGCGTTGGGGATGCAGGAAACTGGCAGGACGGCGTTCTCTCCCAGCACCCGGATGGGCTCGCGCATGTGCTCGGGGCCGGTGGAGCAGTTCAGGCCGATCACATCGATCCCCATGCCCTCCAGGATGGCCAGCGCGGCGCTCACGTCCGTTCCCAGGAGCATGCGCCCGGTTGTGTCCAGGGTCACCTGCGCCTGGATGGGCAGGCTGGAGCCGGCCTCTTCGAAGGCCTGGTGCACGCCTGCGATGGCCGCCTTGACCTCCAGGATGTCCTGTGAGGTCTCGATCAACAGCAGGTCCACGCCGCCCTCGATCAGGCCAACGGCCTGCTCGCGGAAGACGTCCTTCAGCTGATCGAAGGTGACGTTCGAGAGTTCCGGGTCATTGGCGGAGGGCAGCTTGCCGGAGGGACCCATCGAACCGGCCACAAAGCGCGGCTGACCGGTCTTCTGCGCGTACTCGTCTGCCAGGCGGCGCGCCAGCGCGGCCGCAGTCCGGTTGATCTCGATGACTCGTTCCCCCAGCCCGTATTCAGCCATGGTGATGCGGTTGGAGCGGAAGGTATCCGTCTCGATGGCGTCCACGCCCACATCCAGGAAAGAGCGGTGGACCTGCTCCACGGCCCCGGGATATGAGATGACCAGGTAATCGTTGCAGCCGTTATACTGCTCACCGCCAAAATGTTCCGCCGTGAGATTCTGGGCCTGGAGGCTGGTGCCCATTGCTCCATCAAAGACGAGCACCTTGTTCTGTAAGGCGTCCAGGTATCTCCTGTTTGTAAAAGTTCTCTCCATGATTCTCCTTGCTTACGAGTAATATCCTACTGCCGCTTATTTTGCGGCCGAGTGGATGGCCGGGTTGCCTTCATTCCAGAGCACCTTCTGTGTGATGCCGGCGATCCTCCACCCGGAATGCAGGCGCTTCAGCTGGAAGATATAGATGCAGTGCGTGGTGAACTGCGCCTCGCCGGACTTGCGCCAGATGACCATCGAGGCGCGGCAGGTTGCCTGCTGGGCATCGGCGTGCTGTATCTCGTAGTTGCCGCTCAGGTGGTGGGTGGTAAGGCTCTTCAGCGATTCCTGCCGGGAGGCCACATAGGCCTCACGGGAAACGGTCTCAGGCGGGGTGCCGCGCAGATCGGTATAGTCCGTATAGACCCTGTCCGCGAGGCAGCCCTTCAGGGTTTCCCAGTCCTTGGAATCAAAGCTGTTCGCAAAGCGGGCGATCAGTTGGTGGATCTTGTGAGTGTCTTCGGCTGCCATCATGCACCTGTCTGGATGTCCAAAGATTTGTGGAAGAAACCGATCATGCGCTCCATGTATTCCTCGGGCCGGGCAGCCAGGGCGCCTGCGTGGCGCGCCTCGGGCACTTCCAGGAGTTCCTTTGGCTCCCGCGCCGCACGGAGGAAGTGACGGTTGAAGCCAACGCCCTCCGCTCCGCTTGCGATCAGGAGGAGAGGCCGCGGGGAGAGGCCGGCGATCACTTCCAGTACACCCGGCTGGCTGCCGCCCGCCATCCAATCGTACACCCGATACGACAGCCAGTTGAACGGCAGATTGAGCCAGCGCAGCAGGCTGCGGGGCTGACCGCCGTGGTCGCTCAGGCGGGCGGGGCCGAGGTCCTCCAACGCCAGCGCGCGGATGTGCTCTGCCCGCAAGGCGCCGCGCAGCACCGCCTGCGCGCCCAGCGAGAGGCCGTACGCGCCGATCTTCCCGCCGTGGACATCCACACGCCCGAGCAGGAATTCCACCGCACAGGCCACATCCTCGCCTTCCTTCAGTCCATAGGTGGAGGTGTCGCCCTGGCTGTTCCCGTGCGCCCGCAGGTCGAGCAGTAGGATGCCAAAGCCGGCGCGCACCAACAGGCGGGCCAGCACGGTCAGGTCCTGCCCCGAGGTGCCCAGTCCGTGCGCCATCAGGATCGTTCCGTGGTTGCGGCTGGCCATGAAGCGGGCCGCAAGGCTCAGCCCGTCGCGGCTCTGGAAGCGCACCTCCTTGAAGTCCTCCAGCCCCTCCGTGAGAGGGCTGAGATGCCGCCACGGGTGCGCGAACCCGAAAGCCTTGCGCACGGCCTGGTGCAGCATCCACAGGAGGGCGGCCGCCAGCCAGAAGAGGGGCTGGCGCAGCGCCCGCGCTGCGGCGAGCAGCAGCAGAAGCAGCGTCAGGTAATAGGCCAGCAGGTCGCGGTAGTATCTCCAGCTTCGCATCTTCAACTCTAAAAAAACAAAGCGCCTCTCCAATGAGAGGCGACCAGCAAAAGCGTGTCCACTCTCATCTTCCAGACATGATGTCTGACGGAGTTGGCACCGTAGTTGGCGGTTGCCGAGGCTTCACAGGGCCGTTCCCTCAGCCTCTCTGGATGAGCACAGAATATGAAAATGTCGCTGGAGTTTATCACAGGGGCGCCTCATTTGTCAATTTGACCGCGGCTTTTGTGTATGATACACTCTGATTAAGTTTTTCCTTAATCGATATGGCTCAAATTCAACCGCTCGACGATTACGCCCGTCTCCGCCTGCTGGCCGACCCGCGCCGCATCCGCATCCTGCGCCTGCTGATGGATGGTCCCGCCTCCCTCACGCAGCTTGCCGCGGCGCTGCGACATTCCCCCGCCTGGGTGCGGCATCACCTGCTGGCCCTCGAAGAGGTCAGCCTGGTGGAACCGGCGGGGACGCGCCTGGTGGACGGCCATGTAATGAAGCTTTACCGTGCCTGTGCGCAGGCCTTCCTCCTGCAGAAAATGGTCCTGCCTCAGGGGAAAAAGCCGCTGCTCCTCTTTGCCGGAAGCGACGAGCCCGCGCTGGACCTGATCTCCTCGCACCTGGAGAAACACCTGAAGATGCTGCGCCTGCCGGTGGGATCGCTGGATGGGCTGATCCATCTGCGGCAGGGATTATGCCAGCTCTCCGGCTCGCACCTGATGGATGTGAGCGGCGAATTCAACACCCCCTTTGTGCGGCACCTGTTCCCCGACCGCGGGGTCACTCTCGTCACGCTGGCGCAGCGTACCCAGGGATGGATGCTTGCCCCGGGAAACCCGAAAGGCCTGCGCGGCGTGGAAGACCTGGCGCGCCTCGGTATCCGCCTTGCCAACCGCAACCCCGGCTCCGGCACGCGCCTGTGGATCGACCGGGAACTGCGGGAGGCGGGCATCAATCCTGCAAAGGTGAAAGGGTACCGGCGCGAATTCTCTACTCATGATGAAGCCGCCAGCGAGATCCGCCTGGGACGCGCCGACCTCTCCCTGGGACTGCAGTCCGCGGCGCAGGCACACGGGCTGGACTTCATCCCCCTCTTCGAGGAACGCTACGACCTGGTATTCCTTTCCGGCGATGAGAGCACCATCCCTGTCTTGGAGCATATACAGACGAAGGGCTTTCGACTCTCGCTGGCTGCTCGCATCGGCTATAACCCGGCTCAAACGGGCCGGCAGATCCATTTTCAGGAGGCCCCATGAAACGCCTTGCCTTGCTGTGCAGTATCGTTGTCATCCTTTCCATGCTGATGGGTGGCTGTGCCCCGGCGAACAAGGGAAC
>CAZSPX010000039.1:0-17524 GCA_964608885.1 uncultured Anaerolineaceae bacterium
AGATGAAGAACCCAGCCAAGCCGCCGGTGGTGATCGCCGGTTTCGGTCAGGCAACGGATACCCAAACCCTGCAAGAGCGGGAAGACCCGACTGATCTTAAGGCCGTCACCCTGGCAGCTCAGCAGGCTTTCGAAAGAGCCAAGCTTAAGCCATCCGATATTCACGTCGCCGAGCTTCACGACGCTTTTACAATCCTGGAAATTGCCGAGAGTGAGCACGTTGGCTTCTTTAAGAAGGGAGAAGGCGGCAAAGCTGCCCTGGCGGGTAAAACAAAACTGGGTGGTCAGATCCCGATCAATGTCTCGGGCGGGCTGAAAGCGCGCGGCCATCCGGTGGGCGGCACGGGCGTGGCGCAGGTGGTGGACATTGTCTGGCAGCTCCGCCACGAGCTGCCCAAGAACCGCCAGGTGAAGAATGCCCAGAACGGCCTGACGGTCAACTTCGGCGGCTTTGGAAATAACGTGCTGGCTTTTGTCTTGAGGAGGGTAGAGGCATGAAAAAAGAGATTGCCATTACCGCGTTCAAGTGTAAAAAGTGCGGCAGGATCCATTATCCATTCCACGACCGATGTCTCGAATGCAAAGGACGCGAGTTCGAGAAGATCAGGCCGGAAGGAAATGCCACACTGCTCACCTATTCGGCGATCTTCAATCTGCCATGGGGTTTTGATCAACGCTTCCTCATCCTGGGCGTAGCCGAATTCGACAACCATGTCAGGGTCATGGGGCAGATCAAAGCCGAATCGGTCGATCAATTAAGGCTGGGAATGAAAATGAAACCCAGCTGGGAGCCCATCCGCGTACAATACGGTGAAGACGTGTACGGATTGAAATTCGAGCCGATGGAGTAGAAAATTCGGGAAGAGGATGGCCTGGGAACATCCCAGGCCATTTTTTTCTTTACAATAGGGACAGCATGTATTTTCAAGCGATCTCCATTGGCTGCGCCGTGCCTGAGGATGCCTTTCAGGCCTCGGTCCACAGCGTATTCCGGTCCGCGATCAACCTTCTCCCGGAGAAGGTTGATCTTCTGTTGACGCTTCACGCATCCGGCGAAGCCGATCTTCCGCAGGGGATCCGGCTGGACGCGCCGACAGGTTTGTCACTGGAAGGATTTCATACTGGCGAACTGGCGGTATGCAGGGAGGGGCTGCTCGAATTCAAGGACAGCGGCCTGGCCATTCGATTGAAGGGAGCACGGATCTGGAGATGTGACCTGCCAGCCCTCGGGATCGATGCCTCAGAGCCGTCAGTGGCGAATTCCTGCAATTTCGTCCGGGGTATGTTGAAGGAACGCAGGCATCATTCGGACCTCGAAATGGCTGCAGGGCAAACTATTCGTTCTCATCAGTCCTCGCGAGCCGATGCAGCCATGAGAGAGCTGGTCTCCGCCGCTCGAAAATTCTCGTTGGCGCGGATCTCCGCAGTCCACTCTCTGATCGGACTAGGTTCCGGCCTGACACCCAGCGGTGACGATCTCCTGGCCGGTTATATGGCTGGACTTTGGTGCACAGTGCGGGGTCGGACCGAGCGGCGGGAATTCGTTTCAGGCCTGGGTGAGGCGGTCATTCGTGGATCGAGAGAGACGAATGACATCAGCCGCACCTATCTGGTTCATGCTGCACGAGGGCAGGTCTCGAGCTTGCTGGTAAATCTGGCCGAAGCGATAGGAACCGGGTCAAATCGAATCCGTCTCTCGGCGGCTGCTGAAAAAGCCATGCGTGTCGGGCATACCTCTGGCATGGATACCGTGACCGGCCTGCTGATGGGGCTTACCACCTGGGACGATGTACAACCGGTGAATGGATAGAAGACCGGCAAGGTCAACCGGTTCAGATGAAAAGGTTATGGTTGAGCCCCTCCCACCGAGCGAAAAACATCGAGAAAATGCAGCCGGGCCTGGCGGACTTCATGCGCGAGGCGGTGCGGGCCTATATGGAGGGGAAGAGGGAGCAGGGTACCAGAAAATAAAGAAGGAGCCGCGAGGCTCCTTTCTCGTCAAGGTGCAGAAATTCGGTGTGCACGGGACGACCAATTTCGCTATAATGATTAGGAACGGGCGGTCCGGGGGTGATCGGACCGCGGGTTGTGAATCCTTTAGAAATGGGCCGGAGCATCAGGCTGTCAATGAGGATTTCAGGAGGATGACCCATGACCACATATTCCCTGACGCCCTATACGATCCGGATCCTGGGGCCCGGCGGTGTTCCCCAGCGCGTGGACTCGTTCCTGGAAGCAAGGAATGATCTCTTCCCGGTGCTCGAGGACTATCTTCTGGGCCTGAAGGCCAGGCTCTACAAGGACACGGCGGCCCGGTTCATCCTGCGGGTCCAAACGCTCAACAAGGACAAGCATCAAAGGTTTCTATACGGTCGCATGGACAGGGGGGAATACGGGATCCAGAGCGAGCTGTTCAATACCACCAGCATGAAAACCGCATATACCCGCACGCCCGAGGATGCGGAACTGCTGCCGTATCATTTCTTCATCGGTGTTCCCAGGCAGGCAAAGGGACTGGGCAGAGCCCCTCTGCATGCGATAGCGGTCTTCCAGACCATGGACGGGATGGGAATACAGGATGTTTTCGATGATAATTTCAGTTATCACTTCGCGAATCTGTTTGCCCCACTGCACGTCAATATCGAGAGGCTGATCCCCAAGAAATTCGTAAAACAGCTGCTTAAAAGAGGGCGTGTGACGCAGCTCCGGTTCATCCAGTACCAGGTCCCGACGACGCTGGAAGGGATGGCCCAGCATGGGCCAAAATTAGATGAGGGAATCCTGGAATTCCGGGTGAAAGCAAAGCGCGGCATGGACTTTGATCTGCAGGATCGGTTGAGGGAGGTGGTCGATGGGAAGAGGGAGATCAAGAAATTCCTCGGAGTCGAGGGGTTCCCATACGATGATGTGAAGATCCAATTGGAGAGTGATGGGAAGTACCATACGCTGAACCTCGGCCGCCTGGAGAGCGCGCGTGCGCCCTATGAATACGACATTACCGGCAAGCTTGCAGCCGCCTTAACCCAAAAGGCAGGGCAGCCATCGGCTGCGGACCTGATCGATCAGCTTGCCCGGGAATACTGCGAGAGCCTGGCAAGGGATTTGGATCTGACATTCTAGAGAGCCGTGATTGTTGCCATGTTCGACAAGCTGGATGTATCGCAGATCATCTCGGACCACGTCCGCACACTGCATAAATTTGGCGAGGAGAAGATCTATTACGGGGATGTGTTCGTATTCTTCGGCCTGCCCGCGATTTGTGCAGCGCTGATCCTGTATGTGTTCCATACCCCCGTGGACCGGACGGCGGCGAACATCATGATCACCTCGCTGTCCATCTTCTCGGCTCTGCTGCTGAACCTCCTGATGCTGCTCTATGACCTGGTCCGCAAGGAAGAGGAGGAGGCAGGTTCGGACAATAAAAGCGCTGCCGCGGTGCTCCTGCGTGAGATCTTTTCCAACATCTCCTACAGTATCGTGGTCTCGGTGTTCTGCGTTGCCATTCTCCTGCTCGCGTATCTGGAGATCCGTTCCGGGATCTTCCTCCAGATCTTCAGCCTGGTAGTGTATTTCCTACTGCTCCAGTTCCTGCTGACGCTCTTCATGGTGCTCAAGAGGGTTCACGTCCTGCTATCTCTTAAGATCATCGGGCCGATCCCGCCAAAGCCGTCCCTAAGGCCGCGAAGCATCTTATTCAGGCAGCGGCTCAGCGCGCGGAGATCCAGCCGGGGCTCGCGGGATCCGTAACCCGGATACAAGAAAGCCAAAAGAAAGAAGGAGCCGGGAAAGGCTCCTTCTTTTTCATTCCAGCCTGGACCGCAGCTCAGGCGTAGGCGAGGCTGTCGCGGACGCTGATGCGGGTGGCGCCGCGCGCCGGGAGGAGGGAGGCGAACACGGAAATGAGAGCCACGATCAGCAGCCAGATCCAGACCGCCGGCCAGTTGTAACGGTAGGAGAGCGTGGCGCCAAACATGATCTTTCCCATGGCGCTGGCCGCGGCCGGACTGACCAGCAGCGAGATCGGGATGGCGATGAGCCAGCTCAGGATGCCCTGCAGCAGCCCCTCCATCACAAAGATCTTCAGGATGATGGGGGAGCGCGCGCCGATGGCGCGCAGGACGCCGATCTCCTTGGTGCGCTCGATCACACCGATCGAGATGGCGCCCATCAGGGCGAAGGCTCCCACAATGGCAACAATGATGGAAAGCGCCATCAGCATGTAGGTGACCGTGCTGAACTGCCACTCATTGGTGGCGCGCAGGTCTGCCTGGGTCTGGCTGGAGGCGATCCGCAGGCTGTGCCTCTCAAAGGCCAATTTGAGCTGGCGGGTCACCTCGGTGGTGAAGGCATCCTCATGCTGAGTTGTACGCACCAGCAGCGCGCCGGCCTGGTCGGATTTTTTGGAGATCTGGAACAGGGCTTCGATGGGAGCATAGACGGAGTTGGCGGCAAACCCGCCGGCAAAGACCGGCTCGTAGATGCCAACCACCTGCCATTTTTCCCTGCCAAGGACCCCCATGTCGAGCGTCACTTCCTCGCCAACACTGATTCCATTGTCCTCGGCGGTCTCGCGGGGGATCACCAGCGCCTGGCCATCCCCAGGGGCGAACCAGCGCCCGGCGATCATCAGCGGGGTGAAGAAGTCGCTGCCCACCGGGATGCCGATCAGGGAGGTGCCGAGGCCGGCTTCCCTGACCAGTTGCCCTTCCAGGAGGAGATCGGCCTGCTGGTAGAAACGGATCTGGGCCTTTTCCACGCCCGGCACGGTCTCAGCGATGGCGGTGACCCGGTCTGCTCTCTGGTCCCGGTTGAAACCCAGGACGATGTCATAGCGCTGGCGGCCAAAGAAGTCGTCCAGCGTTTGGGCCAGGGAGGAGTTGAGGCTCATCACCATCAGGAAGGCGCTCCCGGCAGCCACCAGCACAAACTGCGTCATGATCAGGCGGCCCTTGTGGCGGAACATATTCCCAAGGGCAGTGGCATAGTAGGAGGGAAGCCAGCGCTGGCCGATCTTCTCCACCAGCCCGTCGATGCGGCCCGAATGGAAATCACTGCCGATCCCGTAGCTGGCGATGGCCTGCCGGACCGTGATGGCCGCGCCCTTCAAGACAGGGGGCAGACCTGCGAGCAGCGGGGCGAGGATGGCCGATATCACCTGGAAGAACACGGCCTGCCTGGACAGATGGAAACCAGGGAAGTCTATGTTGAAAAGATTGAGGAACACCCGCGTGATGGCATTGGCCACCAGGGCTCCCAGGGGCAGGGCGATCACCAGTGCCATCGTGCCGAAGACCAGGGCACCGAAGAGATAGATCCCCACAATGGTGGACATGGGCGCGCCGATGGCCTTGAGGATGCCGATCTGGTTGGTCTGCTGGGTGATGAGGTTCGAGACGGTATTGAAGACCAGGATGGCGCTGATGATCATGCAAATGACCGCCAATGCCTGCTCGACCTTGGTGATGGTATTGAAGAAGGTGCGGCCCCAGTGCTTCTCGGGGTCCTCATAGAGAAAGCCCGAAACGCCGATATTCTGGCGGGCCAGCTTGTCCTTCACCAGGGTCGCCACTTCCCGGGCATGATCCGCGCTGTAGGGAGTGACACGCAGGTAAAAACCGCCGAACTGGCCAGCAGGGATCCCCAGACGCTCCATGCCCTCCCCGCTCATGAAAAAGTAAGCCAGGTCCATGAATTGCGGCGGGGGGACGAAGGGATGGCGGATCAGACCCGTTATGGGGATCGGCCGCTCACGATCATCAATCTTGAAGATCACACTATCACCCATGCCAACGCCGAGGAACTGGGCAGCCATGCGCTCCACGCTGATCTCATTGGTCCGGGAGGGCCAGTGTCCCTGGCGCAGCTGGAGCAGCTCGTAGGTCTGATGCGCGTAATCATTGCGCATCTGGATCATGCCCTGCCGCCAGGGGTCTTCGGGGTGCAGCTTATATTGGATGTTCACCGAGTTGAGGGGCTCAACGCCCTCCACGCCGGGAACGGTCTTCAGGCTGAGGAGGGTATCCCTGTCCACCAACCGGTCGAGGGATACGACCACATGTGCAGGGAGCACGGCGCGGTGGGAGGCATCCATATTCCTGAGGAGCATATCGGTCAGGCCAAAAATGGCGCCGACCGCGAACACACCCGAGGCGATGCTCAGCACCGCCAGGAAGGTGCGGGTCTTGTTGTGCCAGATATCGAACCAGATCTTATGCCAGATGACGCCCATGGTCTCTTCCTCCAGGCTCCCCGATGCTCACGCGGCAGCCTTGCGGCGGTTTACATTCTCATCTTCATGGAGGTCCGCGGCCTGGTGCAGCGCTTCGCGGGTGGGCTCGGATTCGCCCAGGATGGCATTCAGGGTGTCGTAATTCAGGGAGAACACTTCCACCGGGCAGGTGGGGCAGGCCCGGATGGAGGCGCGGTTGCGCCGCTCGTGGAAGAACTCCATCTCGCCGAAATACTTTCCCGGGCCAAGCTGTACGGCCACCACCTCCGACTGCCCCGGGCGCGGCAGGATCACATCCACGGTGCCGCGGGAGATGATATAGAAGGCCTCACTGTTTGTACCCTCCACCAGGATCATGGCGCCGGGGTCGTAATGGTGCGGCTGGAGCTTGTGGGTGGCGGCCAGCAGCTGGGCAGGGGTGAGGGACGGCAGCGCCCGGGCCACGTACTCGTTGACGATCTCTCCGTCGGCGATCAGGGCGGTGCGGTGGGCGTGTTTTGCCAGGCTGCTGTCATGCGTGACGATGATGACGGTTTTGCCCTCGGCGACCAGCTGGTTGAAAAGATCGAAGACGGCGGCGGCGGTTTTCGAATCCAGGTTGCCGGTGGGCTCGTCGGCGATGAGGATGGGAGGGTCGTTGGCCAGAGCGCGGGCCATGGCGGCGCGCTGCTGCTGCCCGCCGGAGACCATGCTGGGGATCTTGTCCATCTGGTCGGCCAGGCCCACGATCTCCAGCAGGTGCTCGGCGCGCTGGCGGCGCTCGCGGGGCCTGAGCTTCCCGGCCAAATCCATGGGGAGGATCACGTTCTGCTTCAGGCTCAGGGCCGGTAGAAGCTGGAAGAACTGGAAGATGATCCCCATGTTGCCGGCCCGCCAGCCCGCCAGCTGGTTCTCATTCAGTTCGTGAAGGGCGGTGCCATTGACCAGCACCTCCCCGGAGGTGGGGCGGTCGATGCCTGTGATCATGTTCAGGAGCGTGGACTTGCCGCTGCCGGATTTCCCGATAATGCTGACGAACTCACCGGCATTGATCTGCAAGTCAACATTCTTAAGGGCGTGATAATCCCCGGCGGGGCTGCGGTAGTACTTGTCCACGCCTTGCAGCGCGATCACAGGAGAGGGGGACGCTGCATCCCGATCCGTGCTGAGAATTGCCATATTCGCCTCCCATCCCGGCAGCTGCTCCAGGACCCTCCCGGGAGAGGGAGAGCTGGAGCAGCCGGCGCGGGACTGATGATTGCCTACTCCTGGTCCTCAAAGACGACGCCGGCGGTCATGCCCCAGCGCATCCCGGGGTGTGGTTCGGCCAGGAGGATGGTGACCTCATAGACCACGTCGCCCTGGCGCTCGGTGTAGCTCTGGCCGATGGAGACAATGGTCCCGTTCAATTCCACATCCGGGATGGCATCCAGTGTGACCAGGACAGGCTGGCCTGCGGTGAGGGCGACCACGTCCATCTCGGTCAGGTCGGTGGTCTTGACCAGCCAGCCCGAGAAATCGGCCACTTTGATGGCGGGCTGCCCGGCGTTGATGGAGCCACCCTGCCGGACGTTCAAGCCGGTGACCACGCCGTCGAAGGGCGCGGCGAGCTCCACATTTCCCAGGGCGGCCTGGGCGGCGAGCAGGTTGGCCTGCGCGGTGGTGTAGCGCGCCTGTGCCAGGGAACCTTCCTGAGAGCCGCTGGCGGCAGCGCTGAACTCGGCCTGGGCGTTATCCAGCCGGGTCTGGGCCTGGTCCAGCTCGGCGGCGAGCTTGGCCCAGCGGATGGCGCGGTTAAAGCGGTCCCAGGCGTCATCCAGGCGCTTCTTTTGTTCTTTGCGGGTGGGGCTGTTGGCGCCAAGGTATTTGTAGGGCTCGTAGGCCTTGCGGGCGGCCTCCAGGACCCCGTACATCTTTTCCACGCCCTCGGCCGGAGTGCCGCCCTCCAGATAGGAGGGGATATCGTAGTTATCCAGGTTGATCTGCGCGCGGCGGACGGCTTCGTAGGCATCCCCGAGGTTCTTCAGGGCGTCGGCCTGGGAGGAATCAAAGGCCCGCTCGGCGGCGAGCAGCGCCTCCTGCGCCTGGGCGACTGAGGCGCGGGCCGACTCGCTGTTGCCCAGCCGGACCAGCGGCTGGCCTTTCTTCACCTGCTGGCCCTCCTCCACCAGGACCTCGCTCACGACGCCCCCGGCGTTGAAGGCGATCTCAGCAAAGTGAACGGGCTCCAGGCGGCCCTCGGCCATGACGCGGGTATCCGCCAGGACGGTGGGGACGGCAGTGGGCGCGCTGGTGGCGGCCCCGCCTCCGGAACAGGCCGTGAAGAGCAGGCTCAGGAGCGTAAGAGCGATCAATACTTTGATTTTCATCTTATACCTCCGCAATTTCCTTGATCTCATCTTACTGCCGGGAGAAAAAAACTCCCCCGGCCTGCGGGGGAGTCTTATCCTGGTCAAGTGGACAGTGTACCGGGTCGGGACCGGCACTCCATCCGAGTCAATCATTCCAGCGGCGGCAATTTATTGGTGTAGAGCCACGAGTCAAAGAAGGAGCCCAGGCTCTGGCCGCTGACCTCTTCCGCGACCGCGATGAATTCATCCGTCCCCGCGCTGGCGTATTTGTAGCGGTCGAGATAAGTGCGCAGAATCTTAAGGAAGACCTCGTCACCGACCTTCAAGCGCAAGGCATGAAAAACCAAAGCACCTCCCTTATAGACCTCATTGCGATAAAGATCATCAGGTGAGGGAGTGCCTGTAAGTGTGTCCGGATGGTATCCGTGCAGCTGGGCTTTGGCGACCCTGGTCAGGAGTTCCAGCCCTTCGTCCCGGGTGGTCCACATCCATTCCGCATAGGTCCCCATGCCTTCCTTGAGCCAGATATCCTTCCAATTCTCCAGGCTCACGCTGTCGCCGAACCACTGGTGTGCGAGCTCATGAACGAGGACCTCTTCGCTGGACATGCTGGAGGAGGGACAATGGACGGAGAGGGTCTGGGTTTCATCAGCAGTCCCACCATCCGCGCAGAGGGGGTTTTCGGGATCGGCTATAACAACGCCGTATTCCTTGAAGGGATAAGGGCCGTAGACCGTTTCGAGAAAAGTAATCATTTCCGGGAGTTTGTCAATATTCTTCACGAAGGCTTCGGGGTAGCCGGGCGGGAGGTAGCTGCGAACGACGATACCGTGCGGTCCCGGAAGAATATGAGCCGTGTACTTGTCGATATTGATGGCGGCCAGGTAACTTGCCATGGGCTTGTCCATGAGCCAGATGAACGTGGTTTGATCCCCTGACTCCAGAGTCTGGCTTAGTGTGCCTGTGGCAGCGACAACCCAGGGTTTCGGCACTGTGATCTCAAATCGATAGGTGGCCTTGTCGCGCGGGTGGTTGTTGGATGGATACCAGCTGGATGCGCCGTTCGGCTCACTGATCACATTAATGACCCCGTTCTCCGCGTGCAACCATCCGAGAGCCTGGAGAAAACCGGGCGAGGTCACCCCCGGAATCCCGGCCGGGTTTCCATGATAGGCGATGACCACTGTAAATTTTCTGGCCGTGCGAAGCGGTTTTGAAGGAGTGATGACCAGCTCGCTGCCGCTGCGGGAATATTCCGCCGGGGATTTATTTACGACGACAGAGTCAATGGTCAGGCCGGAAAAATCCAGATCGAAGGCGCTGAGGTTTTCGGTGGCTTTTGCCTCGATCGTGGTAGAGCCGTTGATCTCGTTTTTTACCGGATCGACTGCCAGGTGGATCAGGTAATTCTGTACGTCATAGCCCCCGTTGCCAAGGTCGGGGTAATAGGGGTCGCCGATGCCCGGATCGCCCTTGACCGGCGGCGCAGCAGGCTGGCAGGCGGGAAGCAGCAGCAGGAAAGCGAAGAAAGCAAATACAACCTTGTTCATCCAAATCTCCTTCTGCCTTATGAAAGTACTATACGGCGGAGGGAGGCAGAATACAAGCTCTAACTGCTGGCGCCGCTGTAACGCTTTACGCCCGACTTCCAGACGCGGCTGGCGACCCAGAAGCTGGCGATCCCGACCCCCAGGAAGACCAGGATCTGCCCGGCTCCCAGCTCGCCGCGCAGCGCCCGGAGCGGGATGGTGGTGGCCACGGCGATGGGGATCAGGTAGGTGACGATGATCTGCAGCCAGACCGGATAGACGGTCACCGGGTAGCGGCCCGCATCCAGGAGGGCCTGCAGGATGGTGACATTGTTATCGAACTTGGTGAACCAGAAGGTGAGGGCGATCAGCACGATCCACAGGCTGTACAGCACCAGCGCCCCGGAGAGGGTGAGCACGAGGAAGCTGAAGATGCTGAGCGGGGTGGTGATGTCGCCGGACAGGTGGATGCCGGTCACGATCAGGATGGCGGCCAGGACCAGGTCCCAGATGCGCCAGACCGAGATGCGCGAAAAGGTGACGAGGAACATGCTGTTGACCGGCTGGAGCAGGGAGTAATCCAGGGACCCATCGCGCACACTCTGGTTGAAGTGCTCGGTGTTGGGCCAGATCAGGGCGGCCATCCAGGTATTGACCAGGCGAAAGACGCCCAGAAGGGCGACCAGCTCGCCCACGCCCCAGCCGCCCAGGGTTTCGGTGTTATTGAAGATGATGCTCAGCCCCAGCAGTTCCCAGCCCAGCCACATCAGGTTGAGGAGGATATTGACCACGGTGTCGGCCCGATAGGCCAGGGACATCTGGAGGTTGACCTTGAGGAAGGCGCGCAGAAGCCGGATGGACTGCATGGCTCAGGCTCCGACCGCGGAGAACTGCCGCAGGCCCTTGCGCCAGACCCACTGGAAAAGGAGGGCAGAGACCGCCAGCCAGGCCAGCCCGACGAGGAATCCCTCGATGATCTGGGGTCCCGTGAGCTTGCCCCGCATCAACTGGATGGGGAAGTACATGAGGAGCTGGAAGGGCAGGAAGCGGGCGATGTTCTGGATGGCCGCAGGCATGAGGGTGAGGGGGACGAACTGGCCCGAAAACAACTGGATGAGGGCGTAGTAGAACTCGTGGACCGAATAGACGCGCGTGGTCCAGAAGGCGGTGCTGGTGATGGCCGCCGAGAGCAGGAATCCGATGGAGAAGCCCAGCCACATGGCAGGGATGGAGAGCAGGATGCCGGGGAGGGAGAGGCCGCTGAGATCGGGACGGAAGAGCAGGAAGAGGATGATCCAGACCGGGATGAGGCCGAGCAGGTTCAGGGCCTTGAACGCCACCGTATTGACCAGGGCGTTGGTGAGCATGGGATGGATGGGCCGCAGCAGCTCGCCGGAGAGGGTGCCGTCCTGGATCTTGTAGGCGAAGATGTGGATGATGATATTGCTGGTGAGCTGGTCCACGATGAGCAGCAGCATGTAATAGGTGATGAAATCGTTGACGGTGAACCCGTTGACGCTGCCGCGGGTGCGGGCGATGCTGGTCCACACGGCGAGATAGATGACCGGGGAGACCAGCCAGTAGAGCAGGTACATGATGAGGTTGGCGCGGTACTGCCACTGCTCCGCCCAGTTCACCTGCCAGAGGCGCTGATAGATCCTCAGCATCGGGGCCCCGAGAAGCTCTCTCATTGGTTGAAAGCCTGCTCGATGACCGACTCGATGGGAGGGTCGGCGATCGTGATGTCGTGGACGGGGAGGTCGGCCAGCAGGCGGGATGTGACGCGGGTGGCATCCTCGGCGCGCACTTCGATATAGCGCTTTTCGGCGTCTTCGTCGTTGGCAACCTCGGTTCCGTAGCGGCTGAGATCATGGGAGTCGGTCTCCAACAGGCGGATGCCGATCACCTTGAAGGGGGCGATCTTACGGGAGAGGTCGGTCAGGCCGCCGTCGTACTTGAGCTGGCCGTGATGGATGATGAGGACGCGCTCGCACAGGGCGGTGACATCGGCCATGTAGTGACTGGTGAGCAGGATGGTGGCGCCGGTGCGGCGGTTGTACTCGCGCAGGAACTCGCGGATGCGGGCCTGGGCGGTGATGTCGAGGCCGATGGTGGGCTCATCCAGGAACAGGACTTTGGGGCGGTGAAGCAGCCCGGCAGCCAGCTCGCACTTCATGCGCTCACCGAGGGAGAGGTTGCGGACCGGCTTCTTCATCAGCGGGGCCAGCTCCAGCAGCTCATCGAGCTCCTTGTAGGTGGCCTTGTACTCGTCATCGGGGAGGCGGTAGATGGCCTGGTTGAGGAGGAACGAATCCGCAGCAGGGATGTCCCAGGAGAGGCGGTTGCGCTGGCCCATGACCAGCGTCATGGAGCGGAGGTAGTCGGGCTTGAGGTCCCAGGGGGTGAAGCCGAGCACCTGCGCATCGCCTGCGGTGGGATGCAGGAGGCCGGAGAGCATCTTGAGCGTGGTGGTCTTGCCAGCCCCATTCGGGCCGAGGAAGCCGACGATCTCCCCCTGATCGATCTCGAAGCTGACCTTCTGGACGGCGGGGACATCCTTGTTCCTGCGCTTGAAGAAGCTGCGCACGGAGGCGGCGAACCCGGCCTCGCGCTCGGGCACCTGGTAGGTCTTGCTGAGCTGTTGGACGTGAATGGAAGGCGAAGACATGCTGGCTCGCTCTCTCCTGAGTGGAGGGGCGATTATAGCACTACTAGAACAAAAGTGCTAGTGAGGGCACGAGTGTCGTTGTGACCTGCGGGAAGCGATCTTTGAGGAAGAGGAGATTGCCACGGGCCGCGGCTCGACCCTACGGGTCGGCCTAATGGCCCTCGCAATGACATATCACTCGAACGCCGAGACGCGATACCAGATCTCCACGTTGACCTGGACGGTGCGGGTGTGCTGGACGTCCATACCCAGACTGGGCTCCTCCATCGCCATATCGGCTTTCGCCATCATGGCTGTCCGATACATGACCGGCTCCTGATCGTAATCGTTCTCCATGAGATCGTACACGCCCAGGAGCTTCACGCCCAGCGCGGCGGCAATCCTGGTTGCGCGGTTTTTGGCTTTCTCAAGGGCGGCGTCCAGGACTTTCTCGCGCGCCTCGTCTTCGGGGTATTTCCAATCGATGCTCTCCAGCACGGCGTTCTTGCGGGCGGCTATAACATCCAGCAGGGCAGGGATCTCCTCGAGCTTGTCGCAGCGCAGCCGCAGGCGGTATACCGCATTGGAGGAACGCAGCAGCGTCCCGCTGGCGGTCTCGAAGTGCATGCCTTGCAGGAAGACCTTTTCGGCGGGGAGGCCGGCAGCTTTCAGGTCCTCGATCAACTGGCTGACCTCCCTGGCCTTCTTCATGGCCTGGTCGCCGCCGATCACGGAGGCGCCGCGGACGGTCACGTACAGGTCGGCGTGGGTGGAGGCGATCTCCTCCCGGTGGGAGGTGGAGATTTTGATGGTATCGGGTTTGGTTTCCATTTGTTAGTGTCCGTGTTCATAGGTTTCGGCGAGTTTCATCAGGCCCTGCTGAAGGGTCTGCCTTTCGGCCTCCGACAGGCGTGCTGAAGGATGCATCAGGAGATAAGGAGCGGGCGGCATGGACCCATTTTCGAAGACTTCCTGGAATTCGTCAACATGCTGGTGGTCCGGGCGGTCCCAGTCGGAGAAGTTGATATGCTGGCGGCCTTCGGTCACATCCCGGTAAACCAGCCAGGAGACAGGGGCGATATTACCATACCAGGGCCAGGTGGTTTGGTGACTATGGCAATCGAAGCAGGCTCGCCGCGCGAGATCATGGACCTGCGGGCTGGGCCACTGCGGCTCATCGTTGACGGGGGGGATGGAGTGGTCGCGGCCGTAAGGAATGAGCTGGATGATCCCGAAGAGCACCAGGGCCGCAGCAAAAATGAGCAGGATTTTTCTCATGGGATCCACCTTGTTGAATGGTCTGAGGTGATGAGGAGCCTTCCTCCGTGTTCCGGGAGCTCCTGCTCCACGGCTGAAGAGTCCTGGTATTCAGGGACCAGATCGAGATGCCTACCCGCGGGGGCTTTATAGATCTTATCCAGGTGCGCGCCCCGCAGGGAGGCTGCGAAGGGAGATGGGGGAATACGGGGATGCAGGACCTTACGCGGCATCCCGGCCATCCCGGCCCTGAGGCTGTTTTTCTTCGATCCTGCTCATCGCATATTCGGCCAATGCCGTAATGGTAAGGCTGGGATTGACGCCAGGGTTGCCGGGCATGATGGAGCCGTCGATGATATAGAGGCCGGGGTAGTTGTGCACCTGAAAGTTCTCATCCACCACGCCCTCGGTGGCATCGCGGCCGATAGGCGTGCCTCCCAGGATGTGCGCGGTGGTGGGCAGGCCCAGCAGATTCTCGCCGAGCGAGCCCAGGGGGACGCCGTCTGTGCGGCCGGCAAAGTCGCGCGTCACCGTGTGCGAGCCTTTCACCTGGGCATGGATCTCATAACCCGGCTCCTTCCGGGCTACCATGCCGCGGCGGAAGAGGGTGAAGAGGCTGCGTCCGAGCTGGAAGCGCATACGGTTATCGGCGTGCTGCATGACGAGCAGGATGGTGACATTGTGCGCCCAGCCGGGCAGGACGAGGGCCTTCAGGAAGTCCAGCGGGTGGGTGAAGGCCCAGCCGAAGAAGCGCAGGATGCGCACCGGCACGCTTTCATTCGTGTCGATCAGCGGGGCGGCCAGGAAGCGCATCAGGGAGGAGCCGTCCGGATAGCGCACCGGCTCGATGCGCGTGATCTCGTCATGGTTATAGATGGAAGATATGGCGATGCCTTCGGAATAGTTGATATCTGACTTGCGGGCCACCGAGCCGAGCAGCGCCTCGGAGTTGGTGCGGACCATGTGCCCCAGCCGCGGAGAAAGGCGGGGCAGGGAGCGACTGTCGTCCCGCAGCCTGAGCAGCAGGGACAGGGTACCCATCACGCCGCCGGAGAGGATGACGTGCCGGGCAAGGACCATGCGCGCGGGGCCTTTCAGGAAGCGTGTGCTGGAGCGGAAAGTGATTTTATAGGCGGGACCGCCCTCCACCTTCTGCTCACGGATATCGGTCACCTCGGATTCGGCCAGCACCTTCGCGCCGCGCTTCTCGGCAAAGTAAAGATAGTTCTTGGGGAGGGTGTTCTTGGCGTTGTAGCGGCAGCCCACCATACACGCGCCGCAGTGTTGGCAGCCGGCACGCTGAGGGCCCTCGCCGCCAAAGTACGGGTCGGGAACGGTCACGCCGGGCTCGCCGAAGAAGACCCCCACCTCGGTGGCGCGAAAGGTATGCGCCAGTCCCTTCTCACGGGCCATTTCACACAGGATGTCATCGGCCTTCCAGAGCTTCGGGTTGCGGACCGCGCCAAGCATGCGCCGGGCGGTTTCAAAATGGGGAGCCAGCACCTTTCCCCATGGAAAGGGGGTATTCCACGCGGGTGTGGCAAAGGTGGCGTCCGAGGGCGACTCCAGCACATTGGCGTATCCGAGACTGCCGCCTCCCACGCCCACACCGTGCAGGACCATAACCCCCTTCAGGATGCTAATCTGGAGGATGCCGTGCGCGCGAAGCGCAGGAAGCCACAGGTATTTCCAGATATTCCAGTTGGTTTTGGCGAAGTCGGAGTCGCCAAATCGCTGCCCCTTCTCAAGGACGAGGACGGAATAGCCTTTTTCGGAGAGGCGCAGGGCCGATACGCTGCCCCCGAAGCCCGAGCCGACGATCACGTAATCGTAGATCTGCTGCATGCCATGCCTCCACCGCGCATGCACGGATTATAGTCTGTAACACCAGACGCGCAGATGAGGCTATTCGGTGGAAGCGGAGGGTACGGGGCGCGGGTGGAGGCGCAGGTGGAGCACAACGAAAAGAGCCGCCGTCAGCCCGCCGACCAGTGCACAGGCCGCCCAGAGCAGATTCGGGTTGTAGTTGTCCATGATCAGCCCGGCGAGGATCGGGCCGACCGCAAAGGCGATGGCCCAGGAATTGCCATAGATGAAGTTGTAGCGACCGCGCATCTCTTCCGGGGCAAAGGAGGCCACCACCGCGTTGGCAATAGGGACGGCAACCATCTCACCGATGGTCAGGATGGCCATGGCTGCAATAAAGCCAGGATAGGTGCTGAACAGGCCGTAGAGCCCCAGGCCAATGCCAAAGAGCAGAGTGCCCAGCGCCATCATCAGCATGGGGGGCAGTTTTTCGATGCGCCGGGTGATGGGGAACTGCATGACCACCACCATGAAGGCGTTGATGCTGATCAACCAGCCGTAGCCCGATTCGGGGATACCATGCTGGTTGCGCAGGTAGACCCCCAGCGTGGTGTTCAGGTTCATGTAGACCAGCCAGGCCAGCAGGCTGGCACCCACGAAAGCCATGAACTTTGCATCCCGCACGACCCGCAGGTAGCCGCCGAAGGTCTGGGCGGTGGTCTCTGTGGGCGCGCCTTCGGGCCGCTGAGGCTTGGTCTCAGGGATCAGGATGAAGACCAGCAGGGCCACGATGCTGCTGACGATGGCGTCAATGATGAAGAGGGCGAAATAGGACCGCGCCGCGATGAATCCGCCGATGGCGGGTCCCGCCACAATGGCGAGGTTGAAAGCCACGCGGCGCATGCCGAAGCCGCTGGCGCGCTTCTCCTCGGGCAGCACGTCCATGAAGACGGCCTCATATGCCGGGCCGCCCACGTCTGTGAAGATGCCGGAGATAAAGGCGATCAGCACGAAGACCTGGAAGGAATCCGCCAGGCCCATGAGCAGGGTGCTGAGCGAGGTGGCGAGCAGGCTGAAGATGATGATGTTCTTGCGGCCGAAGCGGTCGGTGAGGGCGCCGCCGGGGAAGGCCCCGATGAAACCGGAGATGGCGAAGACCGCGAATAGCAGCCCCACCTGCGTCATGCCGATGTTGAAACGCCGGGTGAGGTAAAGGGCAAAGAAGGGGAACAGCAGCGACCCGCCCAACCGGTCAATGAAATTGACCAGGATCATCATCCAGAAGGTGCGCGGGTATTCGTGATAGATGCGGGAGATGTTATCGAACATGAGGCCGCCAGTGGTATCTACGCAGGAGAGAGTTCCAGGGTGCAGATCAGGCCGGGACAAGAGCCGGAATTACTATTTGTGGATTATAGCCCTGCGCGGCAGCAAGCCCCGAGGGAAATCGACATGCATGTGATCGCTTCCAGCCCATCGCAACCCGAGGTATTACACAGGGTTGTCACCAGAAAGAAGCCCTTTGGCCTCTTTTCTTTAACGAACGGAGATGGCAGCATGAAAGAATTTCTGAGGCGTCATTCACTGGTTATCGGGATCCTGCTTATGTTCCTGCTGACCTGGCCTATTGACCTGTCCAATGCCGGGGTATTGAATTTCAAAGTTCCTTTTGCGGTCTATATTTTCCTGGGGTGGGGGTTCATCGTTGCGGCCCTGATCATGACGGC
>CAZSPX010000040.1:0-17470 GCA_964608885.1 uncultured Anaerolineaceae bacterium
TCCACCTGCGCCCCGGAGAGGCCGCCGAAGTCCTCGCCCTTCTGGAAGGGCAGCTCGAACATGGCGCAGCGCAGGTGCTCCAGCAGAATGAGCAGGTGGTCGGGGTTGACCAGCGCCTGCTCGGGGGAGCGGCCGAAGAAGTACTCGGGGTGGTGCGCAAGGAACTGGTCGATGGGATTGGCCGAAGCCACCAGCACGGCTGCGGCCGGGAGCAGCCCGCGCCCGGCCCGGCCCGCCTGCTGCCAGGCTGAGGAGATGCTGCCGGGATAGCCCACCAACACCGCTGCCTCCAGCCCGCCGATGTCAATGCCCAGCTCGAGGGCATTCGTGGCCACCACCGCTCTCACCGAGCCATCCCGCAGGCCGCGCTCGATCTCGCGCCGCCGGGAGGGCAGGTAACCCGAACGGTAGCCGCGGATGGAGGCTGAAGGTGCCCCTGCAGGAAGGCCCGGGTCCTCTCCCTGGAGGTAGGTGAGGATCATCTCTGCGCTGCGGCGCGAGCGCGCGAAGACCACGCTCTGCACATCATGGGCCAGCAGGTCACCGGTAAGGCGCACCGACTCAAGCAGGACGCTCTTCCGCAGTCCCAGGCTCTCATCCACGATGGGGGGGTTGTAAACCAGGAAGTGCCGTCTGCCGCGTGCCGACCCGTCCTCTTCGATCAACTGGACGGGGGTCTCGGTGAGACGTTCCGCGAGCTGGCGCGGGTTGCCGATGGTCGCGGAGGCCAGCAGGAAATGCGGGTCTGCGCCGTGGAAGCGGGCGATGCGCCGCAGGCGGCGAAGCACGTTGGCTACGTGCGAACCGAACACTCCCCGATAGGTGTGGGCCTCATCCACCACGATGAACTTCAAACGCGCCAGGAACTCCAGCCAGTTGGTGTGGTGCGGCAGGATGCCCGTATGCAGCATGTCGGGGTTGGTCAGGACGATGCGGGCCTCCCTGCGGATGGAGGCGCGGTCTTTCTGGGGAGTGTCGCCATCATAAATGGCCGGGGCGATGCCCCACTCCCGCGGCAGGAAGCCCCGCAGCCCGTTGAGCTGGTCCTGGCTCAGGGCCTTGGTTGGGAACAGATACAGGGCGCGCGCTTCGGGGTCCTCCAGCAGGGCCGCCAGGATGGGCAGATTGTAGGCCAGGGTCTTTCCGCTGGCGGTTCCGGTGGCAAGGATCACATTCCCGCCGCGGCGGCTCTGCTGCCAGGCCTCGGCCTGATGGCTGTACAGTTCGTGGATGCCTGCCGCCTGCAGGCTGCGCCTCAGCGGGGAGGGTAGGTCCTCCGGCAGGGGGACCATCCGGGCCGGGCGCGGCTCAAGGGTGCGCCAGGCTGCCAGGTTGGGGGCGGTGAGGGGATCGCGTTTCCAGGAATCGAGCAGGTCGGAAATGGGCATTTATAAGAAAGGGGTCAATACTGGATGCGGAAAAGGCTGAAGTCCATACCCGAGATAGTGGATACAAGCGGCAGAGATTTAATATCGCTGCCGGGTGGAAGGCGCTGGAAGGCGTTCTCCGTGACAAGGATGTCTCCCGCCTCTGCCAGGTCTTCGCCTAATTTGCTGGCGCGATTGACCGTCAGGCCGAAATAATCGTTCTCGCCGACCAGAAGCACCTCTCCGTAGTCGATCCCGATCCCCACCCGGAGTTCGAACGGCTCGCCCGCATGAGAGTTCAGCTCCTGCAGGGCGCGATGGATGGCGATGGAGGCCTGGATGGCCGGGATAACCCCCTCGAACAGCGCGAAGCAGTTGTCGGCCTCGAACTTCACCACCCTGCCACCAGCTGCCTCGATCAACGGGCGGGCGGTGAGCTGCATCCGCCGTATGATCGCCAGATTATGGACGATGCCGTACTTCTCGGTGAGAGTGGAGAAGCGCGAAAGATCCATGACCAGCACAGCACGCTCCGCGCCAAACTCCTCCCACAGCCGCGTTTCCAGTTCCTTGCGGCGAGCTGCCTCGGTCGCTTCTGAATATTCCGACAATAAAGCTTCGAAACGATTTTCCATGGGTGCTATCCATGATCAAGTAATAAGCCTGACGTCGTGAGAAGGTTTTGAGTTCCCGTTCTGAGAATGATTATAGCCAGATTCTGCCAGTCAGGCTGGCATACCTTCTGCACATCGATCCGGGTCTTGCGCCGGGCTAGTGAAGCCTGCGGAATGCCACCGCGCCCACCGCCAGCGGGAACCAGAAGGTGATGGCGCGATACACCAGCGTAATGATCACGGATTCGCTCCAGATCACGCGCAGCGAGCTGAGGGCCAAGGCCATCACGCCCTCCACCACGCCGATGCCGGAGGGGGTGGGCGAGACAACCAGGAAGAGATAGCCCACGGAAAAGCCTCCGACGATGGTCCCGCCCGTGAAGGGCACATCGAAGGCCAGGAACGAGCAGATCAGGACGCCCATCAGCAGCGCCTTCCCCAGCAGCCCGTAATAGACCGGCTCCATCAGGCTGGCGGGTTTCTCGGTGAGCCCCGAAAGCCCTTCTCCGACCTCCTGCGCAAAGAGGTGGGCGCGCTCCTGGCTGAAATGATCCCTATGCAACAAGGGCCGCAGAATGCGGTTCGCGAATACCGCCAGACGCGCCAGCAGGTCTCCCAGCCGGGAAGAGGAACGGTATCCAAGATAAAGAAAAAAAGCCAGGGCGCAGGCCACGGCAAGGAGGATGAAGGCTGCTGTGATCTGCCCCGTGCCAAGATGATTGCGACGGAACAGGACGATCATCCCCACCGCAAGGACGATGAGGAAGGAGGTCTGGTCGAAAAGCAGGAAAAGCGGCCCGGCTACGGTCGCCTTGCCGGCCGGTTGGCCGCGCCGGCGCGCCTCGGCCGCGAAGAGTGCGATCCCCCCGATGCCCGCCATCGGTGTGACCGTATTGACGAAGGTCACCGCTGCAGCAACGAGCGTGAGCTGCCGGGTGGAGTCTTCCATACCCAGCAGGTGAAACACCGAGCGGTACATCCGCCCGACCGAAATGAACCAGAAGGACTGGATGATGAGCGCCAGCAGAACGAACCAGAAATTGGCCCGCTCCAATGTTTGCAGGATGGTCTGCAATTCGCCGAAGCTGAGGATGACAAGCGCGACCCCCAGGAAGAGGACCAGGATGAGAAAGAATTTCCGCATGACGGGGTCATTATACCCATAGAAAGGCCGGGAATTTTCCCCCATCGCTGCGCGGGACGCCTGGGCCATCTTCAATCATTGCAGATATTATGTTGTGATTCTCCCGGATATGGATGTCCCTGCCTGCAGATCATTGCTAGCCCCAAAAAAAGCTGCCAGCAGTGGGAATCTGCCGGCAGCGGAGGGAGATGCAAATGAGAGAGGCTCAGTCGCGGCGGCGACCTATGCCCCCGATCAGCATTACATAATAAAGAAGCTGGAGCATGGCCGTGATGGCGCCTGCCACATACGTGAGGGCCGCGGCGTTCAGCACGCTGTTCACCCCGCGCTGCTCATCCTCCCCGGCGATGATGCCGGTCTCGGCCAGCAGCCGCTTGGCGCGCCCCGAGGCGTTAAGCTCCACCGGCAGGGTGGCCAGGGCGAACACGGCCCCGCCGGAGAACACCGCCACCCCGATCCAGGCCAGGTTGGTCAGCTGGAGCAGCAGCCCTGCCAGGATCAGGATCCAGCCGAGGTTGGTGCCGATATTGACCATCGGGACCAGCGCTGCCCGAAACCGCAGGGGGAAGTAGCCCTCGGCATCCTGCATGGCGTGTCCGAGTTCATGCGCGGCCACCGCCACTGATGCCACCGAGGGTACATTGGCGACGTTCTGGGAAAGGAACAGGGTCTTGTTGCGCGGGTCGTAGTGGTCCGAGAGATTGCCGCCCGTGGCTGCCACCTGCACACCCGCCAGGCCTCCGTTGTTGATCAGGCGCTGGGCGGCCTGAGCGCCCGTCAGCCCGCTGCGGGCGCGGATGCGGCTCCACTTGTTGAAGGTGGAATTGACATACCAGGACGCCGCGGCCATCAGGATGAAGGCCGGCGCCATGAAGCATAAATAGGTGGGGTCGAAGTACATGCGTTCTCCTGCTTATGGTGTGGCGGTCGGGACCACGCTGGGAATGGGCGTGGGCTGCGAGGTGGGGATGGGGCTGCCCTGCAGCATGGCCTTTACGGTCGCCACGGCCGCATCCAGCTGCGGATCGAGGCTCTTCTGGTAGTCCGCATCGGTCATTGCCACATAGACATCCGGCGTCAGCCCGATCTCATTGATCTGGCGCCCATTCGGGGTGAGCCATTTGGCGATTGTCACCCGCACCGCGCCCTGGTCGCCGTCCAGCGGGATCCAGTTCTGCACGGAGCCTTTACCGTA
Organism: uncultured Anaerolineaceae bacterium; assembly: GCA_964608885.1. GTDB lineage: Bacteria > Chloroflexota > Anaerolineae > Anaerolineales > Villigracilaceae > JACPVF01. Next base: position 4,321 of record CAZSPX010000040.1, read on the forward strand.
GGAGGTGACACCCACCAGCTTGGCGCGCCCGTGGTCCTGCAGAGCGCCCGCCACGATCTCCGAAGCCGAAGCTGAGCCCTCGTTGATCAGCACGACCATCGGGATCTTGGTATCTGTGGCCATGCCGCCCGGGAGGACATCGTAGGTGTTCTTCCGGCCATCTCCGTACTGCTCATAGAGTACAACGCCATCGCCCGTGAATTGTGACGCGACTTCCACGGCCGTCTGCAGATAGCCGCCGCCGTTGAAGCGCAGGTCAAGGATGATGCCCCTGGGATTCTGTGCCATCACGTCTTTCAAGGCTGATTTCAGCTCCGCGGTGGTGTTGTCGCCAAACGTGGTCACCTGCACATATGCGATCTTGTCATCCAGCATCTTGCCGGTGGCGCTTTTGATGACGATTTTATCGCGCTTCACGTCGAACTCCAGGGGTTGGGCCTCGCCCTTGCGCTCGACTGTCAGGTGCACGGTGGAGCCTGCCGGGCCGAGCACGTGCTGGCGGGCCACCTCCGGATCGACGCCGGTCATGTCCTCCCCGTCGATCTTGATGATCTGGTCACCGGGGCGCAGCCCGGCCTTGTCGGCGGGCGAGCCCGGGATGGGGCTGGTGATGGTGAGATACTCCCCACCGGTGTCCACATATGCACCGATGCCCTCATACTGGCCGGAGAGGTCGCTGTTGGCGGCCTGATAGGTGACCGGGTCCATGTAGGAGCTGTGCTTGTCTCCCAGCGCTTCCATCATGCCGCGGATGGCGCCTTCCATGAGCTTGACATCATCCACGGGCTGGTCCACGTACTGCTCGTGGACAATGTTCCAGGCCTGCCAGAAGGGAGCGAAGAGGGTCTGCACATCCTGAGGGGTGGCGGTCTCCTGCGCCGGGGAGGCGGTGGGTTCGGCGGGATCGGTCTTAACCAGCGGGTGCGCGAGGGCGGCAGGCATCAGGTTCCCCACCGCCAGCCCTCCCGCGAAGGCAGTCACTCCAACAAACAGTACCGCGACCACGATAAAAATGGTTTTTAAAGCCTTGTTCAAGGTGTCCTCCAACCAGCATTACATTTTCTGCAATGCATTCTTATCATGCAGGGATTAATGCCGGATGAAACCCGCGTATGCGTTGTGTAAAAACCGTGTCTGTGGGTCATTCCGGCTTCTTTTCCGACTCGTTTTTCTCCCCTGCAAGGTCCTGCATGCGCTGGCGCAGTTCGTCGTAGGGGGCGTGGCTCTTCTGTGTCGGTTTGGTGAGCGTATCCGCAATGGAGCGCAGCCAGCGATTGTCGCCGCGCATCACGCCGCGCACGATCCCGAACATGACGAAATTGACCACCAGGATGATCCCTATGGTGAGCAGCAGGACAATGAGGGCATTCTTATCCATCCATACCTCGTTCAGGCTTCCAAAAGCCCCGGCAGGTGCTCCCAATCGATGAAGCTGGCGTCGGCCTCCCCGGAGGATTCCGCAGGGCCGTACAGCACTCCGTACAGCCCCAGCCCGCGGGCGGCCTGCACGGTGCGCGGCAGGTCGTCGATCATCACGCAGCGCGAGGGATCACTCTCGCCCGCCGCCTGCATGGCAACGGCAAAGGCTTCCGGCATGGGCTTGCACCAGGGCGCCGCGGCGTTGATATCGATGATGGCCTCGAACAGGTCTTCCAGTTCCAGGGCCGCCAGCACGCGCCGGGCGTGCGGGATATCGGCGTTGGTGAAGATCAGGTTGCGTGTCCCCAGGGATGCGATGGCCTTGCGCTGTGCAGGGTCAGGTGTCAGAAAGTTCTTCAAGGGGACATCATGCACGTATGCCAGGAAGTCCTCCGTATCGATCTCGTGATTGGCCTGCAGGCCGCGCAGGGTCGTTCCGTATGCGAGGAAATACTTTTCGCGGATATGGGGAATTTCGGCCTCCGGAAAGCCCATGCGCTCGCGCATATAGTCGCTCATGCGGCCCTTGAGCACCGGCCACAGCCCCGTTGAGGCGGGATAAAGCGTGTCGTCCAGGTCGAAAAAGACGGTCGAGAATCGCATGTGCTGATTATATCCGGGGCCGCGGCTCTCCACCAAAATGCGCACAGACGGGTTCTCTATCATATAATAGTGACATGCCCATTCGCCTGCTCTCTCCGGAGGTGGCCTCGCAGATCGCGGCCGGTGAGGTGATCGAGCGACCCGCCTCCGTGGTGAAGGAGCTGGTCGAGAATGCGTTGGACGCGGGCGCGCAGGCCATCACGGTCTCGATCGCGGAGGCAGGGCGGGCCTTGATCGAGGTGGCTGATGATGGGGGCGGTATCCCTGCGGAGGAGCTGGGGTTGGCGGTCTCACGGCATGCAACCTCCAAGCTTTCCGGTTCCGAAGACCTTTTCCATATCTCAACACTGGGGTTTCGCGGCGAGGCGTTGGCTTCGATCGGCTCGATATCGCGCATGACGGTCACCTCCCGGGCGGCCGGCGCGGATATGGGCGCCCGGATGCGCGTGGATGGCGGGCTCAGCGGACGTCTGGAAAAGACAGGCACGCCCGCGGGCACGCTTGTGCGCGTCGAGAACCTGTTCTATAACGTCCCGGCCCGGCTTAAATTCCTCAAGTCGGATGTGACTGAGCGGCGCGCCATTGACAATCTTGTGACGCGGTATGCGCTGGCCTACCCCGGAGTGCGCTTCAGCCTGATCGAAGGGGCGAACACTTCCCTGAAGACAGCCGGGGACGGCGACCGGCGCGCCATCCTGGCAAGCCTGTACGGGGTGGAGATCGCAAGGCAGATGCTGGAGCTGCAGGCCGAGGAGGAGGGGATGAAGCTCTCGGGTTTCATCAGTCCCACCTCGGTGACGCGCTCCAACCGCCGCGATATCACCTTTTTCGTCAACGGCCGCTGGGTGCAGGAGACCGCGCTGAACACGGCCCTGCTTCAAGCCTATCACACCCTGCTCATGGTGGGACGCTACCCGCTGGCCGCCCTGTTCCTTGAGATCGCCCCCGAGGATGTGGATGTCAATGTGCACCCGGCCAAGGCCGAGGTGCGTTTCAAGAGCCAGGATCGCATTTTCAGCTTTGTCCAGCGGGCGGCGCGGCGTGCGCTCCTGGCTTATACCCCCGTTCCTGCCGTATCCACGGGCAGCCTGTGGGGAGGGACCGTCGCTCCGTCCACTCCGCGGGAGCCGGGTCTCGATTGGACTATGGCTGCTGAGGCGCAGGCCGGAGAGGCCGGCATGGAGGCAGCCAGGCCTGTCACGGAAGAGGTCCATCCTGCCATCTCCGCCATCCCCCTCATGCGCCTGATCGGCCAGATCGGCGCGACCTACCTGGTGGCGGAGGGTCCCGATGGCCTGTACCTGATCGACCAGCATGCGGCCCACGAGCGCGTGTTGTTCGAGAAGCTGATGGCCCAGCACAAGAATCACAATGTGCCGTCACAGGCGCTGCTATCACCGGTTGTGGTGCATCTGCCTCCGGCCCAGGCGCGGCTGTTGGAGGACCAATTGGACGTGCTGGGAGGCTTTGGCTTTCAGATGGAGGCATTTGGGACCAACGCCTTTCAGGTGCGTGGCATGCCGGTGCTTTTCGGGGGCAGCGACCCAACCCTGGCGGTTCGGGCGCTGGTGGAGGATTTCGAGGAGGATGAGACGCCCCTGCAGGCTGAGATGGAATCCCGGCTGGCCGGCCGCGTCTGCAAGCGGCTGGCGGTCAAGGCGGGCCACGTGCTCTCCCCCGAAGAACAGCGCGCCCTACTCACCAACCTGGAGGCCTGCGAATCCCCGCGTACCTGCCCGCACGGCCGGCCCACCATGATCCACCTCTCGGTGGATATGCTTGAACGCCAATTTGGAAGAAAGGGGGCGCGTTGACGAGCATGGATAAACTGGAAGGCGACCTGCATGGAAAGGGCCTGCGCATCTGGCTCGAACGGACCCACTCCCTGGCCGCTCTCGTGGACGGATCGGGACGCATCCTGGAGGCCAACCCATCCTTTCACAGGCTGAGGGGCGAGCAATCCAGCCTTGGCCTGCTGGCCTCACTGGTATCGCCGGAGAATCAGGCCTCCCTTGACGCGCTGGTGCGCGTGACGCTGGAAAAAGGCGAGCCCTCACATGTGCTGTTAAATCTATTCCCCCGGGGTGGGACGGAAGGCGCGGAATATGATTGCAGCTTTATCCCGCTTGCAGATGGGTGTGTGGTTTTCCTGGCCGAGCTGGTTTATTACGATCCGGGGCTGTCTGAGCGCATCCGCGGGCTGAGCCGCCAGGTGGCCCAGCTCACGATGGATAATGGCCTTATCCAGCGCAGGCTGGTGGAGAAACAGATCGAGATCGATGCCGTGGTGGCGCAGGCTCATGAGGTCGCCCACACCGATGACCTGACCTATCTCTCCAACCGGCGGCAGATCATCGGTGACCTTCAGCGCGAGGTCATGCATTCCGAGCGTTACCATACCCCGCTTTCCATATCCATGCTGGACCTGGATCATTTCAAGCTTGTCAATGACACCTATGGACACACCGTGGGCGACCAGATCCTGAGAGATACAGCCCGCCGCCTGCGCGATAACATCCGCGAGCCGGATATCGTGGGCCGCTACGGCGGAGAGGAGTTCCTGGTCATCCTCCCCAATTCCGGGCTGGAGGCGGCCATCGGGCAGGCAGACCGCCTGTGCAGGATGCTGCGCCTCAAGCCGATCTCTGTCCTGGAGAAGGAATATCACATCACCCTCAGCGCGGGCGTGGCCGAATACCGCCTGGGCGAGGAGGACTGGCAAAGGTTCCTCAGCCGCGCCGATGCGGCCATGTACCAGGCCAAGGCCGAGGGCCGCGACCGTTATGCGGTGGCGCGCTGAGCGCCGGATGAGGATCAAAAAGCCGCCTCGAGGGCGGCTCTTTTGTTTTAGGTCTGGATGGGCCGTGTGCGCGAGCGCAACGGCAATGTGAAGGTGAACAGCGAACCGACACCCATCTTGCTCTTGACCTCGATACGCCCCCCGTGGCCGTGGACGATCTGCTTACAAATGGAGAGCCCCAGCCCCGTGCCGGCCGCGTGGTTCTCGTGCTCGCGCACCCGGTAGAACTTCTCGAACATGTGCGGCAGGGCCTGCTCGGGGATCCCGATGCCGGTATCCTGCACGCTGATCGCCATCTCCTCCGGCATATTCTCGGCCTTCAGCAGGATCGAGCCGTGGGGCCGGTTGTACTTGATGCCGTTGCTGATCAGGTTGAGCAGCACTTGCTTGATCTTGTTGCGGTCGGCTTCCAGCAGGGGCAGGCCCTCCAGCGCTTCCACGCGGATCTGGATGCGCTCCTCCTCGGCTTTGGAGGCCATCACATCCTTGCATTCGTAGAGCAGATCGGCCACGCTGAAGGTCGATTTGCGGAACTGCACGCGTCCCGATTCCAGCCTCGCCAGGTCCAGGAAGGAGGATGCCAGGGCGTTGAGCCGCAGGGTCTCGTTGTGGATGTTATTGACGATCTGGTCGCGCTGCTCCTGCGATATTTCCGGGCGCAGCAGCAGATAGGTGGCGGTGCTGAGCGAGGCCAGCGGAGTGCGCAGCTCGTGCACGAACTCGGAGATCAGGTCTGACTGCTGGAAGAGCCGGGCGTTCTCGATTGCCACGGCCGCCTGCGCCCCCAGCACCAGCAGCATGGATTCATCGGCGTTGGTGAACTCCCCGCTGTGCTTGTTGAGCGCCTCCAGCACGCCCACCACCTTGTTCTTGGTGATGAGCGGCACCCCGAGGATGGACTGTGTGGCAAAGCCCAGCGTCTGCTCAATCTCGGCAAAGAAGCGCGTATCCTCGTGGACATTGGCGATGCGCAGCGGCTCCTGGTGCGTCACCACCCAGCCGGCGATGCTTTTTTCGATCGGCACCACCAGGCCGCGGCGCGTGGGCTCGTCGATGTTGGTGGCCACCTGGAAGTGCAGCCGCCGGGCGCTGTCGTCGTAGAGCAGGATGGAGGCTGCCTCCGCGCCGCTCACCTCGGCGGCCGCGTGGACGATGCGCGAGAGCAGCATGTCGAGGTCCAGCGTGGAGGCAAGATCGCGCGAGATGTCGATCAGCCGCCGGTACCCGTCCAGCCGTTCGGTCTTGATCTCAGCCATGGAGCGTCTTTTCTGCGATGGCGGGCAGGGTGCGGGCCACATCCTCCAACAGGACGAGGTCGGCGCGGACATTCAGATAAGTGGGGGTGTTATTGATAATGATCAAGTGGGCACCACGATCCAGGGCTTGCATGGGAAGCCCCGCCACCGGCAGGACTTCAAGGGATGAACCGGCGACCAGCATCAGGTCGCAATGGCGGGCTTCACGCTGCGCCTCCAGCCACGGCCGGTGGGGGAGCTGCTCCCCGAACAGGATCACATCCGGCTTCATGACCGCCCCGCAGTGCAGGCAGCGCGGGATGTATCCGGTCTGTGCAAATTGTATTATATACGGCCCCGCCTCCACCTGCCGGAAACACTGCGAGCAGGTGAGCGTTCTCATGCTGCCGTGCATCTCGATCACGCAGCGTGAGCCGGCTTTCTGGTGCAGCACATCGATGTTCTGCGTGATGACCGTGCGGATGCGCCCGGCCTGCTCCAGTTCGGCCAGCGCCCGGTGCGCCGGGTTGGGCTGCGCATCGTAGATCTGGAGGGCCAGCGGGCGGAACCAGTTGAAAAACTTTTCCGGCGCGGTGCGGAAGGTGCTCAGCGAGGCCACCACCATCGGCTCGTCGCGCGCCCACAGCCCGGTGCCCTCCGAGCGGAAATCGGGGATGCCCGAGGGCGTGGACAGCCCCGCCCCCGTCAGCACCACTGCGCGCTTGGCGGCCCGCAGCAACTCCGCCGCAAACTCGATGGCGGTCAGAGTCTGATTGGAAAAAGAGGTCATCTCGCCTTCTCGCGCTCCAGTACCTGGTCGGCGAGCTTGAGGAACTGTTGAGAGGCGACGTTCTCCGGCTGGCAGATCACGGCCGGGGTCTGCATGCGCGCGGCCTGCAGGAAGAGCTCCGGCGCGGGCGTGATGGTCATCTCAATGGGGTGGTCGAGCTGCTCCTGCACCTTGCTCCACGGCATCTGCGATTCCGTGCGGTAGCGGTTGTTCAGCACCGCCTTGATGCGCCGCGCCTCGATGCCCATCTGCATCATCTGGTCGAGCATCAGCCGCGATTGCAGGATGGAGTTCTGCATGCCCTCCACCACCAGCATCTGCTCGTTGCACAGGGGCAGCGTTCCCGAGACAAAAGGCGGCAGGCTGGTTCCCATGTCCAGAATAATAAAACGCCCCAGTGTGGAGAGGCGTGTAAGCAACATTTCGTAGTTTTGCACCCGCGAGCTTAACTGGATGTCCCGCGGGTTCGGGGAGGAGGTCAGAAACTTCACACCGCTGGGATGGGGCGTCAGCGCGGACTGCACCTTTTCACGCGTGACCTCCACCGGCGCGCCCGAGAGGATCTCGTTCAGGACCTTCCCATCGCGGATCCCCATATCCTGGGCCACCGTGCCCTGGCCAGGCACCATCTCGGCCAGGATCACATCTGCCTGTGTGCGGCTGAACAGGGCCGCCGCCAGGTTGACGGCCACCGAGGAGACCCCCAGCCCGCCGCGCGCCGAAAGCACCGCGATCAGATAGCCGTGCTGTTCATGCGGGCTGGTCGGGGCTCCCTCTTCATTGTGGACCGAGCGCGCCAGCAGGGCGCGTACGTGCGCCTGCAGCTCGGAGGGGTGCGTGGGCTTGGTCAGGTAGTCGTCCGCCCCGGCCTCAAACCCCACCACCTTGTCGTCAAGCTGGTTCTTGGCGGTGAACAGCAGGATGGGGATGGAAGCGGTGGCCGGGTTGCGGCGCAGGCGGCGGGTGACCTCATAGCCGTCCATGCCGGGCATCATCAGGTCCAGCAGGATCAGGTTCGGCTTTTCCTGGATGGCTTTCTCGAGGCCCTGCTCCCCATTGCTGGCCGCGCTGATGACATATCCCTGGCGCTGCAGCATCAGTCCCACCAGGCGCAGGGTATCGAGGTCGTCGTCCACGATCAGGATTTTGTCAGCCATCATTGCCTCGCAGCGTTGTTATGTAGTCTAGCATAAAGCACAATGGAGGGCAAGCATACCCCGGTCCGGCTGCCTTGACGGGTCCGGCGCCCTATTCACGGTCCGATTCGCGCTGCACAATGCCGCGCTGCCAGGCATAGACTGCCACCTGGGTGCGGTCCGCCAGGTGCAGCTTGCTCAGGATGTTGCTCACGTGTCCCTTGACCGTGTTCTCGCTGATGACCAGCGTCTCCGCGATCTGGCTGTTGGTCAGCCCGTTGGCGATCAATTTCAGCACATCCAGCTCGCGCTCGGTCAGCTCGGTGAACAGGGCCGTGGATTCGCCGTCCTCACCGCGCAGGTTCTGGAGGACACGCGCTGCTACGCGCGGGTGCAGGGTCACTTCACCGCGCACCGCCCGCCTCAGCACGTCCACCAGCCGGTCCATCTTCATATCCTTCAGGATGTAGGATGTGGCGCCAGCTTTGAGCGCGGGGAAGATGTGCGCATCCTCGTGGTAGGAGGTCAGCACCACCACCTGTGTGCGCGGGCTGATCTGCTTGATGCGCCGAGTGGCTTCCACCCCGTCCATGCCCGGCATGATCAGGTCCAGCAGCACGATATCCGGGATCAGCTCGGAGACCAGGGCGATGGCCTCCTCCCCCGAGACGGCCTCCCCCACCACAGTGAATTCGGGTACGGTCTCCAGATAAGCCCGCACGCCGTTGCGGACCACTTCATGGTCGTCCACGATCAGGATGCTCATTGCGTTAGCCATGTTGCTGCCTTTCGATGTCTTCATGATTCTACGCCCAACCTGCCTTTCCTGCATGGGGATGAACGCGACCCGGCTCAGGCCAGGGCGCGCATCTCCGCCTTGCGCAGCGGTGCCTGCACCTGGATGCGCGTGCCCAGCCCCGGCGCGCTCTGGACCTGCAGGCTCCCGCGGATGCTGTCGGCGCGCTCACGTATGGAGCGCAGTCCCATTCCGCTGACGGTCCGGTTCACCTCGAACCCCACCCCGTTGTCGGCGATCATCACCTCGATGGCATCGCTCTTGTATACCAGCCAGATGCCCACCCCGGTGGCGTGGCTGTGACGCGCCACGTTGGCGAGGGCTTCCTGGACGATGCGGTAGATGGCTTGCTCCATGCCCAGTTCCAGCGGCCGCTCGTTGCGGATGGTGAGCGTGGCGGTGATGTCGTTGCGGTTCTCCCACTCGAAGACATACTCGCGCAGCGTGGTGGGCAGGCCCTTTTCCTGCAGGGCGATCGGGTAGATCTCCTGGATCAGGAAGGTCAGGTCCTGGATGACCTCATACACGAGGTTCTCGGCCTCGCTCAGGTGCGATTCCACCCCGGAGGGCGCCCCCGGGACCTCGCTGCCGAGGATCCCATTGGCAGTGCCCAGTTGGGCCAGCGCCGCGAAGGCCTTTTGCTTGGCGCTGTCGTGCAGATCGCGCGCCAGGCGGTTGCGCTCCTCCATGACCGCAAGGTCGCGGGTCTGTTCGAACAGCTGCATGTTGGCGATGGAGAGAGCAGCCCGCTGCACCAGGGCCGTAAAGAGCCGCAGGATGTCCTCATTGATGGCGTCCGGGTGGGTGAAGCCCACATGGAAGATGCCCACCATGCGGTTGTCCACCTTGATCGGCAGGTGCACAAAGGAGTGGATGCCCTCCCGGTTGAGCGCCTCCTGCAGGTCAGGGCGCAGCTTTTCCTGGTCCACTTCCGGGATGAGGCGCGGCTCGCCCGTCCGCAGCACCTCGCTTACCAGGGGTTCGGTGCGCGTGAATTTGAAGACCTCCAGGGCCTCCGGGCTGAACCCCTGGCTCACACGCGGCACCAGGTGGGTCTCTTCCTCATCCCAGGCCAGCACCATGCTGAAGTCGGCCTTCAGGATCTCCACTGCCACGTTCACAAGCGTCTGGAAGACCTGGTTCAGGCTGACGGTGCGCAGGATCTTCTCATCTGCCTGGTACAGAGCTTCCATTTCAAGGGTGCGTTTTTCCAGCTCTTGGGTGCGCTCTTGCACCAGACCGGCCAGTTGGCGGTTGCGCCGCTGGATGGAGCGCAGCCGCAGGGCATAGCCTGCCAGCACGACCAGTCCCAATCCCACGCCCGCCAGGACGCGGAACCAGTTGGTCTGCCAGAAGGGGGGAATGACCGTGACGTTCAGGCGCAGCGGCTCGGTTCCCCACACACCATCGCTGTTGGTGCCGTTTAATAGCAGGGTGTAGGATCCTCCCGGCAGGTTGGTGTACCGGCCGCTGCGGCGCGCGCCGATGTAGTTCCAATCGCTGTCGAAGCCCTCCAGCTTGTATGCATATTGGTTGCGGGAGGGCTGCCCGTAGGCCAGCGCCGCGAACTCGAACTCGAATTCGTTGGCGGGCCAGGCCAGGGTGATATCGCGGATGTACTGGGGCTGGCGGTCCGCCTCCAGCGGCTTGCCCTCCTTCATCACCGAGGTCAGCACGATGGTGGGCTGGAGTTCGCTGGCGGTGATCCGGAGCGGATCGAAGGCATTGATGCCGTTCACCCCGCCGAAATACATATCGCCGAAGGGGCTCATGGCATAGGCCGACATGTTGAACTCGTTGCTCTGCAGGCCGTCGCTCACCCCGAAACTGCGGATCTGGTTCAGGCGCGGGTTGTAGCGCGCCAGCCCGTTGTTGGTGCTCAGCCAGAGCGTTCCGGCGTCGTCCTCCAGGATGCCGTAAATGACGTTGTTGGGAAGCCCGTCCTTCTCACGCAGATGGGAAAAGGAATCGGTGGCCGGGTCATAGCGGTCCAGCCCTCCGCCGCCCGTCCCGATCCACAGGCTGCCGCGCCGGTCCTGGTGGATGCTCATGATGGTGTTGTTGCTCAGGCTGGTGGGATCGCCGGGATTGTTGAAGTAGCTGGTGAAACCCTCGCCGGTCTGGTTGAGCCGGTGCAGCCCGCCGCCAAAGGTCCCCACCCACAGCCGGCCCGCTGAATCCTCGTCCATCGAGATCACCTGGTTGGCCGAGATGCTGGGGTTGGGGACGTAATGGATGAACGAGCCCGAATCCGGCTCGAACTGGTCCAGGCCCCGGCTGGTCCCCACCCACAGGCGGCCCTCCAGGTCGCGGTAAAGCGCGTAGACCGGCAGCCCAGAGACACCCAGGTCCTCCCTGGAAGAGGGCCTGAAATGCACGACCTTGCGCGTGATCGGGTTCAGGCGGTCCAGCGCGCGGTCGGTTCCCACCCAGATCTCCCCGCTGGGATCACCCAGCACGGAAAACACCTCATCGCTGCTCAGGCTGTCAGGGTCGGAGGGATCGTTGCGGAAATGGTCAAAGCGTCCCGAGATCGGGTTGAGGTGGTCCAGCCCGTCGCCGCGCGTGCCGATCCAGATCAGACCCTTGGTGTCGGCGTAGATCTGCGAGATCAGGTCGCCACTCAGGCTATTGGGATCGTCCGGGTTGTTGCGGTAATAGGTGAACTGGTCCTGCTGGCGGTTGTATTTGTTGAGACCGCCCCCGAAGGTGCCCACCCACATCACACCGGTGTCATCCTCATAGACCGAAAGGATGGAGTTGGTGCTCAGGCTGTTCAGGTTGGATGGCTGGTGCCGGTAATGGATGAAGTAATCGTAGCGGGTGTTGAAGTAGTCCAGCCCGTCATCCGTGCCCACCCACAGCCCGTTGCGCGGGTCAAGATACAGGGTCGAGACCATGTTGGTGATCAGGCTGTGCGCCACCCCCGGGTCGTGTTGGTAGCGTTTAAAGCGCCCCGTGTAATGGTCCAGGCGGTTCAGGCCGTTGTCGGTGGCCACCCACAGATCGCCGGTCTCGTCCTCCAGGAGGGCGTTGATGTGGTTACTGCTCAATGTGCCGATATCTGCCGGGGTGGATTTAAAAACCTGGAAAGTGGCATCCGCCAGGTTGAAACGCGTCAGGCCGTCGCTGGTTCCCACCCACAGGCCGCTGCGGGCATCCTCGAACAAGGCTGTGATGTAGGTGTTGGGCAGTCCGCTGGCGGTGGTGTAGTGCTTGAAGTCGTTGCTGAGCGGGTCGAAGCGGTCCAGCCCGCTGCCGGTGCCGATCCACAGGATGCCGCGGCTGTCGATCAGGAGCGCCTGCACCTGGTCGCTGCTCAGACTGGCAGGGTCCGAAGGCTTGTGTTGGAAGGTGAGGAAGGTCCCTGCCCGGGGATCGAACCGGTTCAGACCTCCCTGCCGGGTGGCGATCCACAGGAACCCCTGCTCATCCTCGAGGATCTGGGTGATCCAGCGGTCACTGATGGAGCCGGGCAGGTCCTCATTGGGGCGGTAGACGGTGAAGTTGTAGCCGTCGTAACGGTTCAAGCCGTCCTGGGTGCCGAACCACAGGAAACCCTGGGAATCCTGAAGGATGGCATTGACCGAGCTCTGTGAGAGTCCCTGCTCGATGCTCACGCGCTCGAAGCGGATGGAGGGGTTGAACCGGTTGATCGTGCGCGCCGGGGCAGGGGCGGCGGGCTGCGGCTGCGGCGTGGGGCTGGGACCGGGCGCGGGGGCAGGCGCCCGCACCCCGCAGCCGGCCAGGGTCAGAAGGACCAGCAATCCGTTCAAAAAGCGCAGCCTGGACATATCTCCGGCTTCTATTATATTCCCTGCCGCCTTGCGCAGCGCTTTGATAAGGGAATTGTAAGTTTTCAGATAGTTTTTAGGGCAATTTGAGATCGGGGGCTGCAGCGCATTAGAAAAAAGTAAATCTTCCCTCCCCTCCTGCCGGCCGGTCCTGCCCGCATGATATAATGCACTCACAGGGACGAGATCCCTCCTCTGGGGATGACAGGCTTCGACGGGAGAGGCTGGTCCCGGAATGCGAGCCGAGCGGCGCCGAACTCGTTAACTCAGCGCAAACCTTAAGTGCCAACCGCACTTCCTATGCTGCCATGCCCCTCGCTGCATAAGCGAAGGAACTGACAGTACAGCCTCCTTGTTGAGGCTGCGTCCGCCGGCCCCGTTCTCCACCCGGTGACGGATCGGGCGACACAATGATGGAGTGCCGCACACGACTCTGCTAAGTGTGCGAAAGACACAGCAGATGGCTGCAGGGTTACTTGCCCGCCGGGATCCCTCGCAGTGACAAAGATCGGCAGGCTACGCTCGTAGATTTCCGAGGGTCGATTCTTTCGGACGCGGGTTCGATTCCCGCCATCTC
>CAZSPX010000041.1:0-9745 GCA_964608885.1 uncultured Anaerolineaceae bacterium
AAGATGAGCGCCGGGCGGGATGTGCGCGGCATCAAGCGCGGCCACCAGTTCGACAAGGTGGAGATGTACATCTACTGCCGCCCCGAGGACTCGGAGGCCATGCACCTCAAGATGCTGGCCGACGCCGAGCAGACCTGCGCCGAGCTGGGCATCCCCTACCGCGTCAAGCAGCTCTGCACCGGGGATATCGGCTTCGGTTCCACCCTGACCTATGACCTGGAGCTGTGGGCCCCCGGCTGCAACGAGTGGCTGGAGGTCTCCTCGGTCTCGAACGTGACCGACTTCCAGGCGCGCCGCTCGAACATCAAGTACCGCCCCGCGGACGGCGGCAAAACGCGCTTCCCCCACACCCTCAACGGCTCGGGGCTGGGACTGCCGCGCACGCTCATCGCGGTGATGGAGAACTACCAGCAGGCCGACGGCTCGATCGCCATCCCCGAGGTCCTCAAGCCCTGGATGGGCGGGATTGATATAATCAAGCCCGAAGCCAGATGACCAACTCCGAGATCTTCTTCCAGGCCCTGCTGCAGGCCATCACCCTGTTCGTGCTGTTCTTCGGGCTGGTGGGGCTGATCGTGCCGGTCTTCCCCGGCCTGACCGTGATGTGGCTGGCCACCCTCGTCTACGCCCTCATCATGGCAGCCAGCGGGCTGATGCCCGCCGTCGACTGGGTGCTCTTCGGCCTCATCACCCTGCTGATGCTGGTGGGCAACGTCATTGACAACATCATCATCGCAAGGCACATGCGCGAGCGCTCCATCCCCTGGAGCTCCATCCTGATCGGTTACGCAGCCGGGATCGTGGCCAGCCTCTTCTTCACGCCGCTGATCGGGCTGGTGGCGGCCCCGGCCGGACTGCTCGCCGCGGAATATGCACGGCTGCACGACCGCGACGAGGCCTTCAAATCCACCAAGGCCTACATGACGGGCTGGGGCTGGTCCCTCCTGGTGCGCATCGGCATCGGCATCCTGATGCTCGGCCTGTGGCTGCTCTGGGCGCTGCTGTAGTAACGACTTCAGTCGTTGTGTTTGTAATGACGCCTCTCGCGCTCAACGCGAGCAGCGCATGATAAGGAGCTGAATCTGTGATCCCCGACATCCTGGATTTCTTCGGCCAGCTCCTGTTCTGGTTCTGCTTCCTCATCCCCGGCTTCGCGCTGGGACGCTTCACTCTCGACGCCTACGTACGCGCCGTCTGGCAGGTGCAGGTCGCCCTCGTGTTGGGATTCTTCCTGCTGGTAGTCGGCGTGGTGAATTACGCCCCCACCGCCTTTGCCGCCGCCTTCGTCCTCGGCGCGGGCCTCGCCTTCCTGCGGGATTTCATGGGAAAAGGGAATTAACCCTCCCCCAAATATCGACGTACCCGTCGTATTTGGGGGAGGTGTCCCGCGCTAGCGGGACGGAGGGGGTGACACTGCACCGAATTATGGTTGCATTGCGGCACATGTGTCCCATAGGGAGAAGCCCTCTCATTCTTACGGGGTTGCTTTGTGGCGCGGGGCGCCACTCGCAACGATACATTACTTCAACGCATCGCTGGCGGCGCGGGCCACCGCATCGACCGTATCCCCCGCCAGCGTGCGCGTGAGCGCCTCCTTCAGCACCGGGCCGACCGCCGCCAGCAGGTCATTGCCGGGCACCACCCCCGCCGATTGCGAGATCAATTCCAGCGCGCCGCTCGGGTCCCACATGCTGAGGGCCGTGGGGCGCGGGGAAAGGTACCCCGCCGAACGGTTCCACTCCGCCAGGAACTCATCCGCCACGAGGAACTGCGCCAGGTCCACCGCCGCCGCGTCGTGCGCCGGGTCCGAGCCGGTCAGCGCCCAGGCCCAGGCCGTGGCCTGCGAGAAGTAGGAACCCTCCGGGTAGGGCAGCGGCAGCAGCGCCGAGTCGCGCAGCGGGTCCGCGCGCAGGTAGCGCGAGGTCCACACCACCGCGAGCTGGGCGCGCCCGTCCTCGAAGGCGGTCCAGGCTGCCTGCTCCGATTGCAGCGGGACGAGCCGCGAGCCCTTCAGCAGGGCCAGCACCTCCCGCAGGGACTCCTCATCGAGATAGGGCTGGTTGGAGCGGTCCAGCAGCGGGCTGCCGGTGGCCAGGTACAGGCTGAGCAGCAGCAGGCTGTCGGGGTCCTCGGCGTTGAAGGCCAGGGACTTGTTCGCCACGAACAGCTCCTCCCAGCGCGTGGGGAGCTGCTCGAACTGCGAGGGATGGTAGGCGATGGCCAGGGCGTCCCCGGCGAAGGGCAGGCCGTAGGTCACATCCTGCACATGACCCGCCTCGCGCGCATACGGGTACCAGTCCGGGTTGTCCAGCTCCTCGCTCAGGCCGTCGAGGGGATGCAGTAGACCCTTGACCGCCGCGGCCTCCAGGTCAGCACGCGGCAGGGCCACCAAGTCCGGCAGGACCGAGGGCGCGGCCGAGCGGGTGAGCGAGAGCGCCTCCAGCAGGCCGTCGTCTTCCGGGACGCCCTTGATGCGGATCTCGAGCGGCAGGTCGGGGTGCGCCTCGGAATAGGCCTGCAGGCGGGCCTTCAGGCTGGCCGCCTCGGCCGAGGCGCCGTTCGGGTCCAGCTCGGGAGGCAGCCAGATGCGCACACCTGCGGACGCAGGGGTGGCGGAGGCGGAGACCGCCTTCGTCCCGGTGGGCTGCGGGAGGGGCGTCTGGGTCAGGGCCTGGGCGGGCGCCGTGGGAGTCGCCGTGCTCAGGAACGGGATCTCGAACTGTCCCGGGGCGCAGGCCCCCGCGCCCAGCAGCAGGCAGGCCGCCAGCAGCAGGCGGGCGTTCATGCTACGGACCTCAGCGGGAGGCGCAGCAGCGCGGTCAGCAGGCGGATCGTGTTCTCCAGGTCGCTCATGGCGATCATCTCCGCAGGGCTGTGCAGGTAGCGCACGGGGATCGAAAGCCCGCCGCCCGGCACACCCTCCCGGCTGGATTGGACCTTGATGGCGTTCCCGCTGCCTGCGCGGACCTCGCGCTGGAAGGGGATCTTCTTCCGTTCTGCCTCGCCCGTCATCCACTCCACGATCCGGGTGTCGGCCAGCAGGTAGCCCTCGCGGATCTTCACCGCGGGCCCGCTGCCCAGCTGCAGGGCGCCCGGGGCGGCGTCCCCGCCTGCCGCAGCGGGGGCGGCTTCCAGCGTGAGGGCGATCTCCGGCTCCAGCGCAAAGGCGGCCGCGGCCAGCGCGTGGGCATTGACCTGCTCCTGCGCGGTGAAGACGAAGCACACCTCGTGGGGCGTGGACTTCAGCGCGCGCAGCGTCTCGATGACGGCCAGCACTCCGGCGCGGCCGTCCAGCGCCTTGGCGGTCACTTTGCCGCCCAGCTCCTGGAACGGGGCCTCCAGGACGGCTTTGTCACCGCTGCTCACCGGGCAGCCCGCGCGTGTATCCGCACCCACATCGATGAAGAACTTGTCGAGAGAGGGGAGTGTGCCCGAGTCCTCCGTCCGCTCGCAGCCCACGACGCCCGCCGTCCCGTCCAGGAAGCGGACGCGGCTGCCGGCCAGGGCGCCCCGGTCCAACTGCCCGAGCGCGGCAAAACGCACCCGTCCCCCCGCCTCGATGTGGCTGGCGATCAGGCCCGGCTCGTCCATGCGCGCCGTGACCAGGATCCTCCGCCCGCCCTGGGCCGGGGAGGCCGGTTTCCGCAGCGCGATCAGGCTGCCGAGCCGGTCCACGCGCGTCTCATCGGCGAGCGGCTCCACCTCCCTGCGGATCACTTCCCGCACGGCCTCCTCATGGCCGGGGGGACCGGCGGTCTCGGTCAGCTCTTTCAGCAGTGCTTTCATCCCATCCCGTCCCTCTTCAGATGGCCGCCAGCTCCCCGGCCTGGTAGGTGTCCTGGCGCTCGCGGCGGATGACCTGCACGCCGCCCTCGCCCATCACGCGCCAGGGGCCGCCCAGCTTCCCGACCAGGGCGGTGTTCTCGTCGATGCCCAGCATATACTCGCCCGCCGCCAGCCCGCGCCGCAGGCCCATCACGATGGGCTTGAACACGACCGGCATGGCGTCGAAGTGCGGGAAGATGTAACAGGCTGGCACCAGGCCGAAGCCGCTCAGGGTGTTCAGCCCGGCCATGCGCAGGTTGGGCATGCTGCGCGCCAGGATCATGGCGCCCGCCGAGCAGCCCGCGTAGATGGCCCCGCCCTCCCAGGCCCGCTGCGCCGCGGCCCAGGCGCGCGTCCCGTCCAGCGTCTGGCGCAGGTAGGCCGGGTCGCCGCCGGAGAAGTAGATGATGTCGGCCTGCTCCAGGTCGGCCTCGAACTGCGGGTCGTCCGCCGAGGCCCGGTCAATGATGCGCAGGGCCTTGGGCTGCGCGCCCAGCGCCTCGAAGTGCTCCACGCCCATGCGCGACCAGCGCCCGACGCTGCCGTCGCCTTCGCGTCCCGCCGCGGTGGCCAGGCACACGACGCGCGCCTTGCGGCCGTTCAGATGCAGGCTGTCCAGCAGGTACTGGTCCACGCCATCCATCACCGAGAGATATTCCCCCGAGCCGAGCAGTGCGATCAATCCGTTCATACATCACCTCTAAGAGAACAGGTCTGGCGTGATCCCGCGCAGCGCCGCGTGCAGCAGGTCAAGCGTATGGCTCCAATCCTGCACGCGCGCCACGCTGATGGGCGAATGGGTATAGCGGTGCGGCACCGAGACCGACACGGAGGGCACGCCGCCGCGCGAGCGCTGGATGGCGGTCGCGTCCGTCCCGCCGCCGCCCGGCTGGCGCATCTGGTACGGGATGCCGGCTTCTTCAGCGGTGTCCCGGAGGAAGCGCACCAGGGAGGCGTCGTGCACCATCTTCCCGTCCGCGGAATAGATGGCCGGCCCCTGCCCCAGCTTCGTATTATAGGAGGTATTCTCGCTCCCGTCCCAGGCGGGCAGGTCGTTGGCGGGCGTGGCGTCGATGGCGATCGCCACTTCGGGCTCGAAATGGTGCGCCGCGACCGCCGCACCCCTCCCGTGCAGCTCCTCCTGAACGCTGAAGCACAGGCACAGGTCGATATTCCCGGGCGCTTCCTTTAAGAGCTCGATCAGCGTTGCCACGCCGATGCGGTCGTCAATGGACTTCGCCAGGATGGAAGGCCCTGAACGGCGGAAGCGCGTGGCAAAGACCGCCCGCTCACCCGCCTCGGCCCGGCCTCCCTGTCCCAGGTCAATGCGCAGCGAGTCCACGCTCACGCCCCGCCGCAGCTCCTCCTCGCCCAGCAGGTGGATGGGGGCCGCACCGATCACGCCGGGGCGGTGGTCCCGTCCCACCCATACCTGCTTGCCCGGGAGGTGGTTCGGGTTGATGACCCCCACCGTCTCGAAGCGGTACAGCCCGTCCCCGTCTGGCTCCACGAGCATGAAGCCGACCTCGTCCATGTGGGCGTCCAGCATCACGCGCGGGCGGCGGCGGCTCCCCCGGCCCTCCCGCCGCACCAGCACGCTGCCGAGGGCGTCCACCTTCACTTCATCCGCGTGGGGCTTCACCGCCTCCAGGACGATGCGGCGCACCTCGCCCTCATCGCCCGAGACCCCTGCGGCGCTGCACAGCTTTTCCAGCAGCCGGAGCTGCGCGGCCTGGATGCGCGCGGCGCTCAATCCCACACCACCTGCCGGAGGAAATCGGTCTCCAGCGAGTCGATGAACTCCGCCAGCAGGCGGCCGGCGCGCTCGATATCCCGCAGGCAGGCCACCTCCACCGGCGAGTGCATGTAGCGGATCGGGATCCCCAGCACCATGCAGGGCACGCCCTCCGCGGTGATCTGCAGCGCGTCGGCGTCCGTCATGGAGTATTCGGGCATCGGCTCAACCGAGTAGGGGTTTTCCAGCCTCCCGGCGACCTCCTTGAAGCGCCTGCCCAGCGCGGGATGGATGCCTGGCCCCACCCCCAGCGTCGGGCCGGTGTCCAGCGGGAAGCTGTCCCAGCCGCCCGTCCCCGGCCCTTTGGCGAAGGTCACATCCAGCACCACGGCAAGGTCGGGGCGGAGCTGGAAGGCCGAGGTGGAGGCCCCGGCCAGCGTGGTCTCCTCCTGGACGGTGGCGGCGGCCCACACATCCCAGCGGTGAGGGCGCGTGGACAGCGCATCCAGGGCGAAGGTCAGCGCGGCCACGGAAGCGCGGTTATCCAGCGAGTGACCGCTCAGCGCGCCCCCGGCCAGCTCCAGGGGCGGGGTATCCAGCGAGACCAGGTCGCCCGCCTTCACCCGGCGCTTCA
Organism: uncultured Anaerolineaceae bacterium; assembly: GCA_964608885.1. Taxonomy (GTDB): domain Bacteria; phylum Chloroflexota; class Anaerolineae; order Anaerolineales; family Villigracilaceae; genus JACPVF01. The sequence goes on from CAZSPX010000041.1 coordinate 6,195, forward strand.
CCTGGGCGGGGGTCAGGCCGGTATCGACCAGCAGATATTCGAGGGAGGGGACCCGCCCGCGCTGGCTCTCGGGGAGCAGCCGGGGCGAGGGGAGCGCCACCACGCCGGGCAGGTCGCCGCCCGCGGTGTGCACGCGGACGGGCGTCCCCGGCAGGAGGCGCGCGTCCACATCGCCCAGCGCGGCGACGTGCAGGAAACCCTCCTGCACGCTCTGCACCATCAGCCCGATGGCATCCATGTGCGCGGCCGCCAGCAGGGAGGGGCGCGGCGCCGCGCCGCGGCCTTTCTTCAGCGCGTGCAGGGAGCCGAGCCGGCTGACGTGGATCTCATCCACCAGCGGCTGCCATCTTTCATCGATGAGCCGCCGCACGGGAGCCTCATGTGCCGAAAGCCCCGAAACCTCCAGCAGGGATTTCAGGAAGGGCAGCAGGTCATTCATGGATCACTGGGGTGTAAGGGGGGTCAGCGTGGGCGTGGGAGTGGGTGTGAGGGTGATGGTCGGGACAGTGGGGGTGAAGGTCGGCGTGGGCGAGGGCGTCCAGGTGGAGGTAAAGGTCGGCGTGGGCGAGGGCGTCCAGGTCCAGGTGGGGGTCAGGGTGGAGGTCCAGGTGGGCGTGATGGTCGGCGTCCAGGTGGGCGAGAGCGTGAAGGAGGCCGTGAAGACCGCTGTGATGCTGGGCGTGAAGGTCGGGGTGAGGCTGCCGGTGGGCGTGACAGAGGCGGTCAGGGTCAGTGTGGGGGTCGGGGTGACCAGGTCTCCCGGCCCCGGGGAGAGCAGCAAGGCGATCCCCCCCACGCAGTAACAGGGAATGGTGAAAAGAATGATGGTGGTCAGGACAAGACGCAGCCGCGCACGGGGGTCGGTGCTGTCGCGCATATGGGTCGATTATAATCCAATCACATGATCCCCCTTCAGTTGTACATCTCCGGCTTCCTTTCCTACCGCCAGCCGGTGGAGCTGGATTTCACCGGGTTCGAGCTGGCCTGCATCTCCGGCCAGAACGGGGCGGGCAAGTCCTCGCTCCTGGATGCCATCACCTGGGCGCTCTTCGGCGAGGCGCGCAAGAAGGACGAGTCGATCATCAACCTCCAGTCCAAAGCCGCCGAGGTGCGCCTGACCTTCGCCTACGAGGGCAGCGTGTTCCGCGTGCAGCGCACCCTGCCGCGCGGCAAAAGCACTTCACTTGAGTTCCAGGTGCGGGACGGGGAGGAGTGGCGCACCCTCTCCGAGCGGACCCTGCGCGACACGCAGAAGCGCCTGGAGGATGTGCTGCGGCTGGACTACAACACCTTCATCAACGCCTCCTTCCTGCTCCAGGGACAGGCCGACCAGTTCACCCAGCAGGTCCCGGGCAAGCGCAAGGAGGTGCTGGGCAAGATCCTCGGGCTGGAGGAGTGGGACTGGTACAAGGAGCGCACCGCCGCCCGCCGCAAGGAGATCGAGAGCCGCGTGGACGAGATCGACGGCCGGCTGGCCGAGATCGAGTCCGAGCTGGCCGAGGAGGCCCCGCGCAAGGCCCTGCTCAAGGAGCTGGAGTCCCGCCTCAAGGAGCTGACCTCCGCCCGCGCGGCGCAGGAGAAGACCCTGGAGGCCCTGCGCCGGATGGCCGAGGCCCTCAACGAGCAGCGCAAACTGGCCGGGACCCTGCGCTCCAACCTGGAGCGCTCGCAGGCCGCCCTCGAATCGCTGGAGCAGCGCCGGACGCAGAAGCTGGAGGAGCAGGCCTCCTACGAGGCGCTGACCGCCCGCGCGGCGGAGATCAAGGCCGCCTACCAGGCCTGGCAGTCGGCCCGCGAGGAGCTGGGCCGCTTCGACCTCGCCGCGGCCAGCTTCCGCGAGCAGGATGAGAAGCGCCGCCCGCTCCTGCTGGAGATCGAGGCGGAAAAGGCCCGCCTCGCCCAGGAATGTGACGGGCTGGAGCGCCAGGCTTCCGAGCTGAGTGAGCTGATGGCCACCCGCCTCTCGCTGGAGGCCGAGCTGGAGGCCGCCCGCGCACAGGTCTCCGCGGCCGAAGCCCGCCTGGCCCGCCGCCAAACATTGGAACTGGAGATCTCCACGGGGCGTGAAACCCAGGTGGAGTTAAAGGCCGGGAATGACCGCCTCCGGGACGAAATGAACGCCCTCAAGGACCGCATCGGGCGGCTCAGTGAGGCCGAAGGAGCGTCCTGCCCGCTCTGCGGGCAGCCTCTCAGCGAGCAGCACCGCAAAGAAACCCTCGCCGCTCTCGAGGCCGAGGGCAAGACGCGCGGCGACGAGTTCCGCGCCAATCGCACCGCCCTCGAGGACCTCACCGCCAGGGTCAACGAGCTGCAGGGAAGCCTTCGCGAGTTCGCCACCGCCGCGCAGGAGCACCTTGAAACCTCGAACCGCCTCGCCCAATTTACCGAACGCCTGCAAGCCCTCGACCAGCGCTCCCACGAGTGGGAGAAGGGCGGCGCAAAACGCCTGAAGGAGCTTGCCAGGATCCTGGAGTCGGGCAAGTACGCGCAGGAGGCCCGCAAGAGCCTGGCCCGGCTGGACAAGGAGCTGGCCGCCCTGGGCTATGACGCCGCCGCGCACGATTCCGCCCGCCTCGCCGAGAACGAAGCCCGCAGCGCCGAAGAGGACTTCCGCCGCCTGGAGACCGCCCGCGAGGTCAGCCGGCAGATCGCCGGGGAGCTGAAGGCGCTGGAGGCCGACCTGCGCCTGCGCCAGCGCGAGGCCGCCGAGGGGCAGAAGCAGTATGACCAGGTGGCCGAAGCGCTGGCCGCCGCCGAGCAGGACTCTCCCGACCCCGCCCGGGCCGAGGACGAGCTGCTGCGGCTGCGCGAGCAGGAGAACCAGGTCCGCGACGAGGCCGGGGCGGCGCGCATGAAGGTGGAGGTGCTTGCCACCCAGCGCACGCGCAAGGCGGGCTACGCCACCCAGCGCGAGGAACTGAACCGCCAGGTGGCGCGCCACAAGTCGCTGGAGCGGGCCTTCGGCAAGGACGGCGTCCCGGCGCTGCTCATCGAGCAGGCCCTGCCCGAGATCGAGAACCGCGCCAACGAGCTGCTCGAGCGCCTCAGTGACGGGCAGATGAGCATCCGCTTCGTGACCCAGGCCAAATTCAAGGACAGCAAGCGCACCGACCTGAAAGAGACGCTCGATATCCAGATCAGCGACGGGGCCGGGCTGCGCGATTACGAGATGTACTCGGGCGGCGAGGCCTTCCGCGTCAACTTCGCCATCCGGCTGGCGCTCTCGGAGGTGCTGGCCCAGCGCAAAGGCGCGCGCCTGCAGACCCTGGTCATCGACGAGGGCTTCGGCTCGCAGGACGTGCGCGGCCGCCAGCGCCTGGTGGAGGCCATCAACCTGGTGAAGGATGATTTCGCCAGGATCCTGGTCATCACCCACCTGGAAGAATTAAAGGACGCCTTCCCCACCCGCATCGAAGTGGAAAAGACCCCCGACGGCTCCACCGTGCGGGTCATTTAACGTGTCGTTGCGAGGCAGGCCCGGTTCCGAAGGGAACCGGGATGCCGAAGCAACCCCCTCGTTTTGCGCATGTCGTTGCGAGGCAACCCCGGTT
>CAZSPX010000041.1:9845-17364 GCA_964608885.1 uncultured Anaerolineaceae bacterium
ACAAAGTGACAACCAGTGACTGTCGGCAGGCAATACTGTGTCTACATCATGACCAACGCGCACAACACCGTACTTTATACGGGCGTGACGAATGACCTGGCGCGCAGAGTCTATGAGCACAAGAATGGCTCAGGCGGAGTCTTCACCAGGCAATACAATATTAATAAGCTGGTGTATTTCGAGTTCGGCAGCGATATTCAACAGGCGATCGCCCGTGAAAAGCAGATCAAGGGCGGCTCACGAAAGAAGAAGATCGAATTGATCGAGCGCTTGAATCCTGAATGGAGAGATCTGTTTGAGGAAATATCCTGAGGATGGGGGGGTTGCTTCGGCGCCGCTGGTTCCTTACGGAACCAGCGGACACCTCGCAACGACATGATATCTCTCCTCCTCTCCTCCCTCGCCCTCGTGATCGGGCTTGCCATCCTATACTGGGTGCACAGCCAGTATCACCTCGATATCCGGCTCGCACCGGTGCGGCCTCCCGCCAAAGGCCCTCTCATCTCGGTCTGCGTCCCCGCACGAAACGAGGAGCACAACCTCCCCCGCTGTATTGCGTCGATCCTCGCACAGGACTACCCAAACTTCGAGCTGATCGTCGTGGACGATCGCTCCACGGATTCCACCCCGCGCCTCCTGGCAGACCTCGCCGCACATGATTCCCGCCTGCGTGTCCTCCACGGCGCGGAGCTGCCTCCCGGCTGGGCCGGAAAACCGCATGCCCTGCACCAGGCCGCGCAGGCTGCCCGCGGGGAATGGCTGTGCTTCGTGGATGCGGATACCTTCCTCGCCCCCGGCGCTCTCTCCGCGGCGCTTGCCAAAGCCCTCGAGGCCCGCGCGGACCTCTTTTCCATGCTCACCTTCCAGGAGATGGGCACCTTCTGGGAGAAGACCGTCCTGCCGCTCGTGATGACCGCCCTCTCGGTGGGGTTCTCCCCGCGCCGCGTCAACGACCCTTTGCGCCGCGACGCCATCGCCAACGGGCAGTTCATCCTCATCCGCCGGGCGGTCTATGATTCCGTGGGCGGCCATGCCGCCATCGCGGGCAGCATCGTGGAGGACAAGGACCTGGCCGGGATCGTCAAGGGGAGCGGCCACCGCCTCCTCCTCGCGGACGGGCAGCGGCTGGCGCGCACCCGCATGTACACCTCCCTGCCTTCCCTGTGGGAGGGCTGGACGAAGAACGTGTACCTGGGCCTCAGCGACCGGCCCTCGCTCCTGCTGCTGGGGGTCTTCGGGGCGTTCCTGCTGCTCATCGCCTGCCTGTGGTTACCGCTCTGGCCGGTCCTCGGCCTCTCCTGGTTCCTGCGCGGCGGCGGATGGATGGCCCTGGCGGTGGTGATCGAGGCGCTGCTCCTCTGGGCGGCCCTGCTCGAGAGGCGGGCCGCCGCGGCGCGCGGCATGGGGCTCTCCGGTTGGTGGGCGCTGACCACGCCGCTGGGGGCGGGGGTCTTTGCCGCCATCATGTTCGTCTCGGCCTGGAAGGTCCTCTCCGGCCGCGGCGTCACGTGGAAGGGGAGGAGATATTCGCCCTGAACCAGTAACCCGTAGGGGCGATTCACGAATCGCCCCTATTTCGGAACCGTCGGATTTAATGTGACAAATGTCACAACGTGTTTTTCTCCCCTCGCTGTACAATTAATCCAGGATTAATCTTCGGCCAAGCAAAGGTAAAGCCATGTCGAAACTGCCCCTCATCATCGGAGTCGCAGCCGCGGTCATCGCCCTGGCGGCCTTCGTCTATGTGACCGACGCCCCCGCCTACGGAGGCACCGCCTCCGAGACCTGCAACAACTGCCACGTGATGAACCCGATGTACGAGAACTACTATCACGCCGCGCACCAGCGCGCCGCCGAGTGCGCCGACTGCCACCTGCCCCACCAGAACCCCATCGCCTATTACCTTGAGAAGGGCCGGCAGGGCGCGCACGATGTGTACGTCTTCTCCACCGGCCAGACCCCCGAGGTCCTGCGGGCCAACGCCCACTCGAAGGAGATCATCCAGTCCAACTGCATCCGCTGCCACGCCGGGACAGTGGAAGACATCACCATGGGCGCGCAGCCCTTCGACCGCCAGTGCTGGGACTGCCACCGCTCTGTGGCCCACGGAGCGCGCGGCCTCGCCAACCAGCCCTTCCAGGATTCCGCCCTCTATCCCACCAAGTAGGAGAATGCACCCGTGAAACGCTACACCACCCTGATCCTTGTTGGCATCATTGTCCTGCTCGCCGCCATCCTGACCGGCGTGCTGGTCTTCATGAAGAACCAGCCCGTGCAGGAGCGCGCCATCCAGCCCATCGTTGAGATCGCCAGGATGGAGCCGGATTCCTCGAAGTGGGGCCTCAACTATCCCAACCAGTGGTCCACCCTGCAGAAGACCGCCGATAACAACATCGACACCACCTGGGGCGGCTCCTCCAAGTTCTCCTGGCTGGAGCGCGACCCGCGCCAGAAGATCCTCTTCGCGGGCTATCCCTTCTCCAAGGAATACAACGACGACCGCGGCCACGCCAACGCCCTCACCGATGTGCGCGAGACCGACCGCCTGAACCTGAACGCCGACGACCCCAAGGTCACGCACGCCACCTGTTATTCCTGCAAATCCTCCAACAACCCCGGCCTGTGGGCCCAGATGGGCATGCGCGCCTATGACGCCATGCTTTTCGCCGACATGACCCCCAACATCGAGAACCCCATCGGCTGCGCCAACTGCCACGAGGCCGGGACCATGAAGCTGATCGTCACCAACCCCGCCCTTGAGGAGGCTCTTAAAGCCCAGGGCAAGGATTGGACGACCTTCACCCGCCAGGAGATGCGCACCGTGGTGTGCGCCAACTGCCACGTGGAGTATTACTTCGTGGGCGCCGACAAGTACCTGACCTTCCCCTGGGAGAACGGCACGCGCATAGACCAGATCGTGGATTACTATTCGGCCAACAAGTTCGCCGACTGGACCTATCCCGACACCAACACGCCGATGATCAAGGCCCAGCACCCCGATTACGAGATGTTCACCGCCGGCAGCACCCACTTCAACGCCGGGGTGGCCTGCGCCGACTGCCACATGCCCTACGTGCGCGAGGGCGCTTCCAAGTACTCCTCGCACGACGTGCACAGCCCGCTCCTGAACGCCGCGGTGGCCTGCGGGCAGTGCCACACCGACACCGACGCCGTGGTGCGGCGCGTCAACACCATCCAGGACCAGGTGATGACCACCAAGCAGTCCACGGAGGACGCCCTGATCGACGCCATCAACGCCCTCAAGGCCGCCACGGCCCAGGACGGCGCCGATGCCATCCTGCTCGAGCAGGCCCGCGACCTGCACCGCAAGGCGCAGTTCATGTGGGACTTCGTCTCCGCCGAGAACTCGGCCGGCTTCCACAACCCCGAGTACGCGTTGAAGATCCTGGCCGACGCCACCAACATGGCGCGCCAGGCGCAGATGCTTGCCGCCCAGTCGGTGGAAGACCTCTCCCTGCTCCAGACCGGCACCTTCTACCAGGACGGGCAGGGTACCCCCGCACCGTAATTACCTTGTCATTGCGAGGCCCGCAGATAGGAGCCGGCAGGCTCGTATCTGCGGGCCGTGGCGATCTTTCGCCAGCTTGTTTCGGGCGGGTTTCACGACCCGCCCTTTGTTATGTCGTATCGGAACCGGAAATGCCTCGAAACGACACCTGCTCCCAGGGGAACATTTCCCCCGCTCTCATCGTCACTCCCCCATCATATATAATTAAGGACCGCCGGCCCCGAACGGCGCAACTCAAAGGAGAATGAAATGAAAAAGCTCATCTTACTCGTGCTCGCAATCGTGCTCACCGCCTGTTCCGCAATGGGCGGAACGGAGCTCAGCCGCAACCAGTCCAAATGGGAGAACGCCGGCATCAAGGATTACCGCTACGACCTCTTCATCGGCTGCTTCTGCGCTTTCAGAGACCGGATGCCCGTGACGGTGGAAGTGCGTGACGGCAAGACCGTCTCCATGACCTATGCAGACGGAACGCCCCTCACCCAGTCCGACCTGGATATCGACTTCTTCCAGCGCTTCAACACCCTCGAAGGCATCTTCGCCGACCTGGCCTCCGGGCAGGCCTCCAAGGCCGAAGCCATCGAGGTCACCTACGACCCCACCTACGGCTTCATCTCGCAGATGAACGTGGACCAGATCAAGCTGGCCGCCGACGACGAATACAGCGTGCAGGTCTCCAACTTCGAGATCCTCAAGTAAGAACGGGATCCATCAAAACCCGCGGCGTGGCGCCCTTGGCACCACGCCGCTTTTTTTACGCAGAAACAACTTTAGTCGTGCGCCGCTGACCTCTCCCCCGGCCTGAACTGCACCAGGTAAAAAATGAACGCATCCACGATCAGGATGTAGAGGATAAATCCTGAATTGGCAAAGGTCAGCCTGTCCAGCGTAAGCAGGGTCAGGATCACCCCGATGACGGTTGCCAGCCACGGCCAGGCCAGTTCGGTATCCGGATACCTGTACGCCTTGACGATGGTCGGGACAGCCGCCAGCGCATCCGCCAGGATGCTGAAGGTGATGGCAATATTCCCGACCTTTGTGATCAGCCACAATGCCAGCCCGAGCAGGGACAGCACCCCGCACACCACATCGAACCTGGTCAGTTTCCATTCCGCCTTCTTGTTGACGAAGGATGCCAGGAACACCGTAAGGGGCAGAAATCCTGTGCTGAAGGTCATCCAGGCTTCCAGGCCCACGCCCTGCTTGAGCTGCGCGGCAAAAGCGATCAGCGGGGCGAGCGCCCAGAGCAGGAACGAGACCCGGTTGGGCCTGACCCTGCCTTTCACCGTGTCGATCAGGTAAGCCAGCGAGCCCAGCGCCCCGATCAAGGCGCCGATGATGACAAAATTCTGGTGCAGCATGGGATCAAGTATATCGAATCCGCCCTCGTAGTAACGACTTTAGTCGTTGCGTTTGTAATGACGGCTTTCGTAGTTTCTTTGGTATAGTTGCGCCACCGCCTCCATCCGGGGCCGGTATATCCGCAATGACTCAACTGTTTCTGATCGCTTTAGAGGTGAGAGGATGAATTCCGCTTGTTATCGTTTCATGGTCGGGGAGATCGAGTGTATCGCGGTCAGCGATGGGACCGGGGTTTTCACCGATCCGCGGCGCTTTCTCTTCGAGAATGCGCCGCGTGAGGAGCTCCGGCAGGCCCTGCTCAAATACAATATCCGGCTCGAGGAGTGGAAGGAGTGGCTCAGCCCCTTCAGCCTGCTCGCCGTCCGCACCGGGGGCCGCTGTGTGCTCGTGGACACCGGGAACGGAACGACCGCCCGCCAGCCCGGGGCGGGGAGGCTCCTGCAAAGCCTGCAGGAGGCGGGCATCCGTCCCGCGGATGTGGATACGGTGATCCTTACACACGGGCACGGGGACCATGTCGGAGGCGTCACGGATGCCAGCGACAGGGTGGTCTATGAGAACGCCCGCCACGTGATGCAGCGGGCGGAATGGGAGTTCTGGAACTCGCCGGCAGGCCGCGAGAAAGGCGACACCCATCTAAAGCTTGCCGCGCTGGAGGGCAGGCTCGACCTGATCGAAGGGGAGACGGAGCTCGCCTCCGGGGTCCACCTGCTCCTTGCGGCGGGGCACACGCCGGGCAATATGGTCGTCTCCGTCCGCTCGGGGGGCGAGGAACTCCTGCACCTGATCGACGTGGTCCTCCATCCGCTGCACATGGAGCGGCCCGACTGGAACCTGCTCCTGGACAATGAGTACGTCCCGGCCGCGCAGACACGCCGAAGGCTGCTCGAAATGGCCGCGGACGGTCATATCCTCGTCATGGGCTACCACTTCGACTTCCCCGGCCTGGGTTATGTCGAAAAGAAAGGGGCCGCCTGGGAATGGCAGCCCCTTAAGGCTTCGCAGTGACGTTCAGCCGATCCTACGCGGCTTTCTTCCTGTTCTCCTCCACACGGAACTTCACGACCTTCTTCAGCAGGCCCAACGGGAAGGGCTCGCCATGCGGGAACTTCAGCGTGCCCTTCTCGGCGGCATAGGCCTCCAGCCCCGGGATGGCTTCGAGGGCGCTGCCCGCCGCGTACACGCCGATGTGGTTCTTGTTGGCCGCAAAATAGACCAGGGCGCCGTTCAGGTAGAAGCCGGCCATGTGATAGCTGATCTTCTCCTCCACCTCCGGCGCGGCCGCGCGGATGGCCGCCCGCAGCGACTGCATCCGTTCCCGGATCGCCTCCGGAAAGATCGCAATGTATTCGTCCACGGTGGTATAGCGCCTCTTGCCCTGCATGGCGGACCTCAGGGCATCTGCATCAAGCCGACCAGGCTGCCGCCTATTTCGCGCACCAGCGCCGTGAGCTTGCCCCCGCCCTCGTCCCTCACCTCCTGCCGGGTCTCGCCGCCCGCCTCCAGCAGCGATTGCAGGCTCTTGCGGATGTCCTCCACCTTCCAGAAGCCCACAGGCCCGGTATCCTGCTCACCGCGCTGGTGAGGGACCAGCCCGATCTCTTTCTCCCCGACCGTGTATCCCACGTAATACGGCTTGTCCATATAGGGCTCCACGCCCAGCAGCTCGTTGAAGAGTGTTCGGGCCTGGTTCATGTCCTTGACGGTGTAAAGGAAAAGGCTGATATCTTTGCGGTCCATTTCTAAGGTCTCCTGCACTCGAAGCGGCAAACGATCGACGATGTCAATATTATAGAACAATTTTTCTAGTAATGCAATCCCCTCTTCTAAATGCCGACGTGTTCGTCGCACATTGTCCCCGGAGTGAAGTGCAGGGGATATGGGGGAGGGGATCCGATCCGCTTGTTCACCATTCCATCGCCAGCCGCTCAGTGCATTCCCCACTCTTGATCTTCACATCTCATAATACAATATTCTTAATGACCAGAAGGGCTGGCCGGGCATTAATCTAGGACCGCATAGAGTCCCAAACCATTTGGGGATCTATGCGGTCCGCATAAACGCCAGTTCGGCGGCCTCCAATTGGCTGCGCGTTACGCGGCCAGGCTAAACCTCACTGCTTTGAGAGAGTGTTGGCTTGGGTACGTTGAGCGATCGGCCGTCAGATCCGCCGCATCGCTGATGCCGGGACAGGCTGCCTGTGCTTCGCGGACTCGACCGGTCTACTTCTTGATGTACATGACCACAGTCGACGGGATCATCCCGGCTCGCTTCGCCGCCGCCGCCAGCTCCTGAGGTAAGGAGCCCTGGGCTGCCTGGAAGGCCTCCATGTCGGGAACGTCCCACGTGCTGGCGACTCTGTTGCTGCCATCCATGGCGGCGTAGCTGGCCCCGTCCGACGCGACCGACGACATTGCGGGAACCATCTCGGCCTTGAACTTCAACCACTCATCCACATCGTTGACTTCCGCCGTGACAATGATCTGGGGCATGGAGAACTCCTTGGGACACCAATAAGATTTGGCCTCGAGTGTACTTCGCGATGTGGCAGTGGTCAAGTCTTGTGCAAATAAGGGGGCGGGCTCATCTGGTGGGAAGCTGTATAAACCATGAAAGAGAAAGCCATCC
>CAZSPX010000042.1:0-17251 GCA_964608885.1 uncultured Anaerolineaceae bacterium
TCATCCTGGATGAAGCCACCGCCAGCATTGACCCGTTCACCGAATGGCAGATCCAGCAGGCGCTCAGCCTGATCCTGGCCGAATCCACCAGCATCCTGATCGCGCACCGGCTCTCAACGGTGAAGGCTGCGGACCGGATCGTGGTGATGGACCACGGCGCGATCCTGGAGGAGGGGAATCACAACGAGCTGCTGCGCCGCGGCGGTCACTATTCCGTCCTTTACAACACCTACTTCCGGCACCAAAGCCTGGCTTACGTCGAGTCTGCGCGCGAGAACTTAAGGTAGGGGCATCCTCACGGAGCGCGCATGCTCCGGTCCAGGGTTGGCGGATAAGGTCGGAACGTACTCACCCCTTCCGGTGATACAATCTGACCAAAAATGTCCAATTCAGCGTCTCTCATTGAACACGGGTATTTTGTGCTGGCCGATATCTCGGGCTATACCTCGTTCCTGGTGCAGACCGAGCTGGACCATGCCCAGGAGATCCTCTCGGACCTGCTTGAGACCATTCTGAGGCGCTTCCAGACCCTGCTGACCCTCCACAAGATCGAAGGCGACGCGATTTTCGCCTATGCCTCCGAGAAGCGCATCCTGCGCGGGGAGACGCTCCTCGAATTGGTGGAGGCCGCTTATGTGGATTTCCGTGAGCGGCTGACCAACGTCCGGCGGCACACCACCTGCACCTGCCGCGCCTGCCAGAACATCCCCATGCTCGACCTCAAATTCATGGTCCACCACGGGGATTACATCCTGCAGGATATCGGAGGCGTCCGGGAGATGGCCGGCTCGGATGTAAACCTCGTCCACCGGCTGATGAAGAACCACGTCAGCGAGGAGACCGGCTGGCGGGCATATGCCATTTTCACCCATCGAAGCCTGGAGCATATGAACCTGCACCCCGAGGGGTTGCGGGAATCCGTCGAGACTTATGAACACCTCGGCACAGTCCCGGTCTGTGCCATGGACATGCATGCCCGCTACGACGAACTGATGCAGCAGCGTCGCGTGGTTGTCGAGCCGGAGGAGGCTGTCCTCCAATTCTCCGAGGAAATGGAGGCGCCACCGCCCGTGGTATGGAGCTGGATGAACGAGCCTGAGAAGCGTGCCCTGCTTTCCCAAGACCCGCACGGCCTGAAATTCGTCCCGATCCTGCTGCCTGGTGGACGCACGCAGACTGGCGCGCTGACCCACTGCGTGCACGGCCAGAATATCGCCATGCGCGAAAAGGTGCTGGACTGGAAGCCATTCGAGTACTACACCGTGGAACAGGATAACAGCCCGATGGGTGTGATCCAGATCACCTTTGTCCTGGATGAACTGGATCAGGGCCGGACCCGCCTTCATGCGCGGATGACCGGCTCTGTACCGCCCTTCCCGGGTTTCATCAGCCGTCCTGCTCTCCGCTTTATCTTCACCCGCCTCTTTGATTATCATTCCGTATTGGTCAAACTGAGAAATCTGATCGCCGCTGAGACGCCCGGGACACCAGTGAGCGGGCAGGGGGCGGAATCGCCGCAATGATCCGGCCGCAGAATGCCTGGCATGCTGAAGCGCCTCGCTGAGCTGCTTGCCATCCGCCCCGGTGAAGGCCGATTGGCGGGATTGCTGCTGGGGGTCATGATCATCACCTCGGCGGGCAGCGCAGCGGGGAGCGCCGGGATCGATACCCTGTTCTTCGCCCGCTTCGGCGTCCAATACCTCCCGTATATGTACATGCTGCTGGGGGTCGTCACCATGACCGCCTCGCTGGCAGTCACGGCCTGGCTGGGAAGGATGCCGGCGCGCCGGTTGTACATCCTGCTGCCGCTGCTGCTGGGGTTGTTCCTCCTGGCCGCGCGCCTGCTCCTGGTGTTGGACCTGCGCCTGATCCAGCCGGTGCTCTGGCTGGGAAAGGAAGTGGTCAATACCCTTATCGGGTTCACGGTCTGGGGGGCTGCGGGGGTGGTCTGTGACCCGCGTCAGGCGCGCAGGCTTTTCCCGCTGTTCGGCGCGGGGCGCATCCTAGGCACGGTGCTGGGCGGGCTGGGCACGGCCTGGTTCGTCTCGCTGGCCGGCGCGGAGAACCTGGTGCTGCTCTGGATGGGGGCCATGCTGCTGGCATTCTTCTTCAGCCGCCTGCTGCTTGGCTCCGGGGCGGGTTCCCCGCCTTCGCGCCGCGCGGCCCGTCACCGGACGCCTGGGTTCATCCGGGAGATCGGGGAGGGCTACCAGTACATCCGGGGTTCGCGGCTGATGCGCTGGATCTCCGCCGCCTCCGTGCTGTTCTCGGTCCTCTTCTTCTCCCTGGCGCTGCCATTCTCGCGCAGCGCAACGCTCCAATTCCCGGACGAGGCAGCCCTGGCGGGCTTCCTGGGAGCCTTTCAGGGCATCAGCACGGCGGCCGCCTTTCTGGTCTCGCTGCTGCTCACCAACCGCCTCTTCGCGCGCTTCGGGATCATGAGCATGATCCTGGTCTTCTGTCTCATCTACCTGTTCGGGTTCGGGGCCATGGTGGTCGCGCCGGTCTTCGTGGTCATTGCGGGCTTCCGTTTTGTGCAAACGCTCTGGCTTTCGGGGATCGCCGACCCGGCCTACCAGGCCATGTTCAACGTGGTACCGCCTGCGCGCCGGGACCAGGTGCGGACCTTCATGGGCGGTGTACCCGACCAGGCAGGAACCTTCATCGCGGGGTTGGTGCTGCTCATCGGCGAGCAGGCCTTTACGCCGGCACAGCTTGCCCTGCTGGGATTCCTGGCCGCGGCGGCCTGCAGCTATGTGATCTGGCAGGCGCGGCGGGCTTATCATTCCGCCCTGGTGGAGGCGCTGCGGGCCGGGCGCCCGCAGGTGTTCTTCAGCGAGGAGGAGCCTTTCGGCGGCTTCCGCCAGGATTCGGCGGCGCGTCTTGCCCTGCTGGCGGGGATCCGGGATGAGGACCGCACCATCCGCCGCGTCTCCACGGAGATCCTCAGCCAGGTGCAGATCCCCGAGGCTGTCCCGGCCCTGATCGAAGCCCTCCGCGATACAGACGCATCCGTGCGCGTCCACGCGCTGAGGGCACTCGCGAGTACGCTCGCGAGCACCATCGCGAGCACCCTCGCCAAGGGGCAGGCTGCCGGGGCAGTGGATGGAATGCTCCTCCTGCTGACCGACCACGACCCTGAGGTACGCATGGAGGCCCTGCGTTCACTGTCACAGATGCAGATTTCAACGGACCGGCTCCTACCCGCTCTCGAGCCGCTCCTGCGGGATCCGCTCGCTTCCATTCGCATCCGGGCAGCCGCGGCGCGCCTGAAGATCGGCCCGCACCCTCCTTCTGCGGAACTGCTGCGGGAAGCGGTCACTGCCGGGGATGAGGCCTCCAGGCTCGCGGCGCTGGAGGTGGTGGAGGATGTGGAACTGATCGCCTCGCAAGCGGACCACAGCCAGCCCGCGGTGCGCGCGGCAGCGGCCTCGAGCCTACGGCGAGCCGCAGGGGTACAGGCGCTGCCAGTGCTGCTGCCCATGCTGGCGGACGCCGAGATCAGCGAGCATGCCGCCAGGGAGGTTGGCGCGCTGGGTGAAGCCGCCCTGGCGCCCACCCTGAAGGTCCTTAGCGATCCTGCACGCGAGGCAGGAGCGCTGGCGGCCCTCGGATACCTGCCCATCCCCGACCCCGGGCCGGTCGAGGCCTTCGCGCGCAAGGCAGCTTTACGCGCCCGTCACTATGAGGACCTGCGCCATGCGCTGCGAACGGATGCCAGGGAGGCTGGCCTGTTGAAAGACCTGCTGGGGGAAAAGGCACGCGAGCATGCGCGTCATGCCCTCCAGGCGGTGGGATTGCTGGCGGGCCGCGAGATCGTGACAGCCGCGTTGGAGAACCTCTCCAGCACGGAGGCGGGCCAGCGGGCTGCAGCCCTTGAAGCCATTGAATCTCTGGGAGATCGCTGGCGCGAGATCACCCGGCCGCTGCTGAACCTGTGGGATGAGACGGCCCCCCGCACAGCCGCCCCCGCGGAGCCCTTCGCGCCGCTGCTTTCAGACGCCGACCCGTGGGTGCGCGCCTGTGCAGCCTTCGCCGCCCTCCAACAGCCTGATCACCAGCCGGCCCTCCATGAAATGAGCCGCAGTGACCCTGATCCCTTTGTCCGGCAGACGGCCGGGCTTGCTTTACAAGGAGACCCTCCCATGCAGACCCTCCCCACTCTCTCGCTCATGGAACGCGTGATGTTCTTCCGCAGGGTGCAGCTTTTTGAGGGCCTCAGCACCGCGGACCTGAAGCAGGTGGCCGAGCTCTCCGAGGAGATCGAGTTCTCCAGTGGTGAGGAGATCGCGCGGCAGGATGAAACGGGCGATACGATGTACCTGGTCGTAACGGGGGAGATCCTGGTACAGACATCTCAGGCCGATGGCAAGAGGCGCGAGATCGCCCGGCGCGGCCCCGGCGATTACGTGGGAGAAATGGCGCTCATCAGCCAGATGCCGCGCATCGCCACGCTGGTCGCCGACGGAGAGGTGCGCGCTCTCTCCATTGGGCAGAAGAGCTTTCAGGGGCTGCTGCGTGAGCGGCCGGAGGTCAGTCTTGCGGTGTTGAAAGAGCTTTGCAAACGCGTCACCGAGCTTTCACGGCGCGCCGGGGAGTGATGCACCGGGTCCGGTGCCCACAAGGGGATAGCGGCTCTCCAGCCGGATGGACGCACTTATAATTCCGGGCAGGTAAATCTTCACATCCTCAATCTCACAGGAAGGCCCTACAATGACACATCACCGTTCGCTGTCCATCTTCGCAGCCCGGTCGATCAATAATGGACCTTTCCCTGCATCGTCACATGAGTATGGGCATTCTTGTTCTTGAAGGCGGCGCGGAGTTCGGCGGGCGCATGTCCGAGCCGGACCTCCGGTCGCTGGAGCTGGCCGGGGGCATGGACAGTCCGGTCCGCATCATCCCTGCTGCTGCGGCCCCCGATCAGAATCATGTGCGTGCCGGAAACAACGGCCTGCGCTGGTTCAAGAGCATGGGGGCGCGCGATGTGGAGGTGGTCCATGTGATCGACCGTCTCAGCGCGACTGATGGGAAACTGGTCAGGTCGCTGCGCGAGGCGCGGCTGGTGTACCTGTTGGGTGGATTCCCACGTCATCTCGGCGAGACGCTTCAAGGCTCAGCCGCCTGGAAGGCCGTGTTGGAAGCCTGGGAGGAAGGCGCCGTGATCGCCGGGAGCAGCGCCGGGGCCATGGTGCTATGCGGGCATTATTACGACCCCTATGAAAAGAGACTCCTGGAGGGACTGAACCTGCTTCCAAACGCCTGCGTGCTGCCCCACCACAACGCATCCGGCCGGAAATGGGCCGAGACCGTGCGCGGCCTGCTTCCTGAGGCCACCCTGATCGGTATCGACGAGGCCACCGGGATCATCCGGGAGGGTGGTTCGTGGACCGTATATGGCGCCGGGCAGGCCTTCGTTTATTCTCCCGTGGGCGGGGAGGAAACGCCGCGAGCTTTTGCCCACGGCCAGACCTTCACGCTCCCGTAGACGTTCCGGATCAGGCACAAGCGGTTATACTGGGTCATTCATTTATCAGGCAGCAGCCCCGCCCTGCGGCGCCTGCCTGCCCGGAATTTATTTACGGAATGACCGCTTGCGGTTATGCTTGGATGCAGCGCCGCGGCTGTCCCGGCTGAGATGATGGATATGGAGACGCAGCCTCACCCTTATGTTTATTTGCTGGGGGGTTCCGCTCTGGCCTCCGCGGCCGTGGCCGGGTTTGCGCTGCTCCGGCGCCGGTTCCCGGGCATGCGATCGCTCGCCCTCACCGGGGGGCTGCTGGCATGGTGGGGATTGTGCTCCGCGCTGGCCTGGCTGTATGCCGGGAGCGACTGGAGCCATGTCTGGTACTACGCCATGTATCTGGGTGTTGTGGGGGTCCCGCTCGGTTTTCTCATCCTGGTGCTGGATGCCATTCAACAGCTGCGCTGGCTGAGGCGTGGGAGGCTGGCACTGCTGATGATCGAGCCCTGCCTCATGCTGCTGGCGGTCTGGACCAACGATCTCCATCACCTGTTCGTCACCCACTTCGGCATTTTCAACCGCCAGGGCCTGGTCTACCTGGAGATCCAGCGCGGCCCGGTATACTGGATCAACGTCGTCTATTCCTATCTGATCCTGCTGGCCTGCATGGTCCTGCTGCTGCGCAAGCTGCGGCGCTCCGCGCCCCTCTTTCGCTGGCAGATCGCGGCCTTCATCGTGGGCGCAAGCCTCCCCTGGGTGGGGAATATCGCCACGCTGAGCGGCCTGCTTCCGGTGCGCGGCCTGGATGTCACGCCGGTGGCCTTCGGTCTTACGGCGATCATTTTCTATTATGCCCTCTCCAGCCGCGCAAGTCACAACCTGCTGCCCATGGCACGCGGCATGCTCCTGGAGATCCTGAGCGACGGCCTGCTGGTGCTGGATGCGAATTTCCGCTTTCTGGATGCGAACCCCGCCGCAGAGCGCCTGCTGGGGATGGATGCACGCAGCCTGATCGGGAGGGAGGCTGTGGAGGTCTTTCCACACTGGCGGGAACTGGCCGCCATCCTGGACCCTCCGCAGGAGTACAGCGCCCAGGCGCAGGGGCGGCACAACCCCTCCCAGTACCTGGATCTCAAGGTCACGCCCATCCTGAACAAGGGAGTTCTGACGGGCTGGCTGATACTGTTTCGCGACATCACCGACCGCTGGCAGATGGACCAGTACCTGCGCAATGCCAACCAGGAACTGCAGACCCGCCTGACAGAGATCGAAGCCCTGCACCAGGAGCTGCGCGCCCAGGCCATCCGCGACCCGCTTACCAACCTGTACAACCGGCGCTATCTCGAAGAGACCCTGGAGAATGAGCTGGCGCGCGCCGAGCGCGATGGCAGTCCCGTGGCAGTCATCATGATGGACGCCGATCACTTCAAGCGCATCAATGACGTCCACGGGCACAAGGCCGGGGACCTGGCCCTGCAGGCCCTGGCGCGGATCATCCACCTTTACATCCGCAAGAGTGACATCGCCTGCCGCTACGGAGGCGAGGAGTTCGTGATCGTCATGCCCAATACCGAGATGGAGGTCGCCCGCGAGCGCGCCGAGAAGATCCGCGAGGATTTCCGGCAGGTGGATTTCATCGGCCCGGGGACCCGGGGCGAGACTTCGCTCTCGATCGGCATTGCCACGTACCCGCTGGCGGGCACGCGCGGCGATGAAGTCCTGGATGCCGCCGACCAGGCCATGTACACCGCCAAGGTCGAAGGCGGCAACCGCGTCAAGCTGCAGACCCTGCCGGTCAAGAAGACCGGCATCCCGGTGGACCCTTCCCTGCGGCCCGCCCGTAAGAACAAGCCTGAATGACAGAGCAGCAGATCCTCGTGGTGGAAGACGAGCCCAGCATCGCCGAGGTGGTCGCCCTGTATCTCCAACGCGCCGGATACGGGGTGGAGATGGCGCGGGACGGTCAACAGGCCATGCGCAGCGTGGAGGCCCGCCCTCCCGACCTGGTGGTCCTGGACCTGATGCTGCCGGGCATGGACGGCCTCTCCCTGACGCGCTGGCTGCGCGGCCGCTCGGATGTGCCCATCATCATGCTCACGGCGCGGCGTGAGGAAGCCGACCGGATCGCCGGGCTGGAAACGGGTGCAGACGATTACATGATCAAGCCCTTCAGCCCGCAGGAACTGGTCAGCCGGGTACGCGCCGTGCTGCGCCGCACGCGCCGCGAGCAGGCAGAGCCGGATCCCCGGACACCCATCCACACAGGGGATCTCGAGATCGATCCCCTGAGCCGTTCGGTCACCGTCGCGGGCCGGCCGGTCGAGCTGACCGTCCGCGAATTCGACATGCTGCACCTGCTGGCGCGCCACCCACGCCAGGTTTTCACCCGGGACCAGCTGCTGGAGCGTGTATGGGGCGGCGCCCAGTTTATTGATGCCGGCACGGTCACCGTGCATGTGCGGCGGCTGCGCGAGAAGATCGAGGTCGACCCATCCAGGCCCGCGCATTTGCTCACCGTGTGGGGCGTCGGATACAAGTTCCAGCCATGAAGCGTGCTCATACGGGGCTGCCTGTCCTGCTGCGTTTTGCCCTGGGCATCCTGTTCATTGTCCTGATCTCCCTGCTCGTCTTCAGCCTGTTGATGTCGCCTCCGGCCTCCGAATTGAGGCTGATGGCGCTGTTCCTGGGCATCACCGCGCTGGCCTCGGGGCTGGCCGGTTATGCCGCCTATCGCCTGGGATGGTGGAGCCGCCCGCCGGCCCTGCGCTGGTCCCTGCTGGCGGGATATATCCTGTCCAGCCTGCTGACCTTCTTCAACGTGTGGTTCTCCGCCCGCCTGATGTTCCTGAACTCACATGACCTGACGCTGGCCGTTGTGCTGCTGGTCTTTGCAGGGGGCATGGCCCTGGCGCTCGGCTATTTTGTCTCCACCGCGGTGACGGATCGCATCCGCCTGTTGATGGAGGCCGCCGGGCGGCTGGCGGAGGGACAGTTGGGGACACGCGTGCGCGTGGAAGGGAGGGATGAGCTGGCCGCGCTGGCTGCTTCCTTCAATACGATGGCTTCGCGCCTGCAATCCGCGGAGCAGCAGAGGCTGGACCTCATCGCCTGGGTGGGGCATGACCTGCAGACGCCGCTGGCCTCGGTGCGCGCCATCCTGGAGGCGCTGCAGGACGGGGTGGTGACCGAGCCTGCCACGGTGGAACGCTATCTTGCCACGGCGCAGAAGAACATCCAATCGCTCTCGGCTTTGATCGATGACCTCTTCCAGATGGCCCAGATGGATGCAGGCGGCTTGCAGCTTGAGTCTGCCCCGGCTTCGCTGGCGGACCTCATCTCCGATACACTGGAATCCTTTTCGGAGCTGGCCCGGGGCCGTGAGGTCCTGTTGGAAGGGGATGCCGGACCGGAGGTCGATCCGGTGCGGATGGATACCCGCCGCATTGGGCAGGCGCTTAACAATCTCCTCGCCAATGCCCTACGGCACACACCGGCAGGCGGGCGCATCATGGTGACCGCCCGGCGGACCGAGGCAGGGGTGGAGGTGAGCGTGACGGACACGGGCGAGGGCATCCGCCCGGAGGACCTTCCGAATATCTTTGAGCGCTTCTTCCGGGGTGAGCCTTCGCGCAGCCGCGAGACCGGAGGCGCAGGGCTGGGGCTGGCGATCGCCCGCAGCATCGTCGAGGCGCATGGTGGGTGGATCCGGGCTGCCAGCACTCCCGGGGCCGGCGCCCAGATCGTTTTTTTCCTCCCTTCATAAAGGCTAACGTTCGTCTCAGCCTCCCGTAAGACTTCCGTAAGGAAGTTTTTTTACAATCGGCCCATCCTGAGGAACGAGACAATGACCCGCCTGCTTTTGTTCATCCTTCTCCTGGTACTGACCAGCTGCGGAACCGCACCCACGGGCTCTGCCGCCTCCGTAAGGCCGGAGCCGACCTCCATGACCGAGCTTCCCTCGCCTCCCTCTCTGCCCGACCTGGGCCCCGCACCTGAGCTTGCCAATGAGACCTGGCTCAACACAGATGCGCCGCTACGCCTGGCCGGCCTGCAAGGCAAGGTAGTCATCGTGGAGATGTGGACTTTCGGCTGCATCAACTGCCAGCACGTGATACCCTCCCTCAAGGAGTGGCACAGCCGTTACAAGGACCAGGGCCTGGTCATCATCGGCAACCACTTCCCGGAGTTCGATTACGAAGGCGACCTGCAGAACCTTAAAGACGCCGTGGCCCGCAACGGGATCGAATACCCTGTCGCCCAAGATAATGACGGCACCACCTGGAGGGCTTACCATAACCACTACTGGCCCGCCCTGTACCTGATCGACAAGCATGGCCGCATCCGCTACATCCATATCGGGGAAGGGGCCTACGGGGAGACCGAGGCCGCCATCCGGGCGCTGCTGGCCGAAAGTTGAAACGAGGCAACCATGACACACAAATTCAAATCCGAGCCCATCCTGCCCTCCGAGATTACGCCGCATTCGCTCTATCTTTCGCGGCGCGACTTCCTGAGGGCCGCGGGCATTGCCACGGGGGCGGCCTTCCTGGCTGCCTGCGCGCCGAAGCCGCAGTCTGTCCCCACCGCAGGACCCGTGCCGCAATCCAACGGCCGTACGGATGAACTGGGCGACCCGGTCAATTCCTTTGATGACATCACGCACTACAACAACTTCTACGAGTTCACCGAGGACAAGCAGGGCGTGTCGGTGCTGGCGGAGAAATTTAACCCCAGCCCGTGGACCGTGGAGGTCAGCGGGCTGGTGCGCCACCCGCAGGCCTTCGGGCTGGAGGACCTGCTCAAGAAGTTCACGCAGGAGGAGCGCATCTACCGCCTGCGCTGCGTGGAGGCCTGGAGCATGGTCATCCCGTGGACCGGGTTCACGCTGGCCAGCCTGCTGAAGGAGGTACAGCCGCTCTCGGAGGCCAAATACGTGCGCTTCGAGACCGTGATGCGCCCCGAGGAGATGCCCGGGCAGAAATCCTTCTTCTATCCCTGGCCCTACACCGAGGGCCTGCGGCTGGATGAGGCCATGCACGATCTGACCATCCTGGCCACGGGGCTGTACGGCGAGGCCCTGCCCGCCGCGGACGGCGCGCCCATCCGGCTGGTGGTGCCGTGGAAGTACGGCTTCAAGTCCATCAAGTCGATCATCAAGATCGAGCTGGTGGCGGAGCAGCCGGGCACTTTCTGGAACAAGCTGGCTGCCAACGAGTACGGCTTCTATTCGAACGTGAACCCCGAGCGTCCGCACCCGCGCTGGTCGCAGGCCTCCGAGCGCCGCATCGGCGAGCTGAACCGCCGCCCCACCTTGATGTTCAATGGCTATGCTGACCAGGTGGCGGGCCTCTACAAGGGCATGGACCTGATCCAGGATTATTAGAGAAACCGCCCATGCTCTTATCCCGTCCCCTGCCTGTTTATGGTAGAGTCTCTGCGCTTTTTATGAAATTCTTCAACCGCTACACCCCCTTACAGATCATCATCCACCTGGGAGCCTGGTATCCCCTGGCGCACCTGGTCATTGATTACCTGACCGACGACCTGACGGCCAACCCCATCCAGGCCCTGGAGCAGCGCACCGGGCGCGCCGCCATCACGCTGCTGATGTTTTCGCTGGCCTGCTCGCCCATGAGCAGCCTGTTCGGCTGGAAGGAACCCATCAAGCGCCGGCGGGCGCTGGGCCTGTATGCCTTCCTGTATGCAACCCTGCACGTGATCATCTTCATGGACCTGGATTACGGGCTGGCATGGAGCCTGCTGATCCAGACCATCTTCCAAAAGCCCTACATCCTGCTGGGCGCGGCCGCCTTCCTGATGCTTATCCCCCTGGCGGTCACCTCCTTCGACGTCTGGAAGCGCCGGCTCGGCAAGAATTGGAAGAAACTGCACAGCCTGGTCTATTACCTGGCTCCGCTGGCCGTGCTGCATTACGGCCTGGGAAAGAAAGGCACCTTCCTGGCGCTGCAGGGCGATATCCTCAAACCGCTCCTCTATGCCATTGTCCTCATCCTCCTGATGGTCTTTCGCATCCCGGCTGTGCGGCGCGCCATCGCCATGCAATGGGGCCGGCTGCGCGGCGCGTGGTATCGCCGCATGGCAGCGGACTAGCGCCTCCCTTCTCTTTCAAAAAACCTCCGGACCGGAGGTTTTTTGACATTTAATCCCGTGGAGGGGTTTTCAGGAGGCGCGGCTCAGGTATACTGGGGCGTATCCAACCCTCAGGAGGTTTGCATGGCAGAAATGAAGATGCCCCAGGCGATGCAGGATCTTAGGCCCGGGCTGAAAAAGATCATCGAAGCTGCCGGAGGGGGCGGCCCGCAGCTCACCGGGCTGCTGGCCTCGCGCGGCGGTGTGAGCATCCGGGTGGATAACCGCGAAGAGCAGGTCACGGAACGCGCGCCCAGCGAGGGAGCGGTCCTCTCGGCTTTTGATGGTGAAACCGTACGTGAGCGCTCGGTATCCGGATATGAGCCGGCACGTGTGGAGAAGGCCGCCTCGGACCTCCTCAAGGAAGGGGGCTTCAAGCCTTACAAGGCCCTTCAGGAGGAGGCGCGGCATGGAGATTTCGTCACCTCCATGCAGATCGACCCGCTCGAGTTGACAGTGCAGGAGAAGCTCGACCGCGTCCGGCAAATACACCAGAAGCTCCAGGGGCGGGACCCGCGCCTCGTCAACGTGCAGGTACGTTATACCGAGGAGACCGAGCACTCGGTCTTTGCCAGCCTCAGCGCCGACCTGGCCCAGCGCGTCCAGCGCGTGCACATGTTCCTGATCCTTTTCATGGCAACCGATGACGGGCAGGTGCGCTACGATTACCAGACCCGCAGCGGCACCGGCGGCTGGGAACTGTTGAATTACAGCGACGAAGATATCGAGCGCCTCATCAAAAGCACTGCCTCCCTGCTGACGGCCGGGCGCATCGAGCCGAGTGAATACCAGTTCATCGCGGCCCCCGGCGTCAGCGGCACCATCTGTCACGAGTCGTTTGGACACGGCGTTGAGACCGACATGTTCCTCAAGGAGCGCGCCCAGGCTGCCCGTTTCATCGACCGGAGGGTCGGCTCGGACCTGGTCAACATCGGCGACGACCCCGGCCAGCCGGAAAGCTACGGTTCCTACTTCTTCGACGATGAAGGCCAGATGGCCTCTCCGACCGTGATCGTGGAGAACGGCATCTTCCGGCGCGGCATCACTGACAAGTATTCCGCCACCGCCCTGGGAATCCCGCGCTCGGCCAACGGCCGCCGGCAGGATTACAGCCGCAAGGCCTATGCCCGCATGAGCAACACATATTTCGCAGCCGGCGATACACCGCTTGAGGATATGATCGCCCAGGTGGACCAGGGAATCTATCTCGACAAGTGGAGCTCCGGGATGGAGGACCCCCTGGGCTGGGGCATCCAGGTGACCTGCCATTACGGACATGAGATCCGCAACGGGCGCATCACGGACAAGGTCTATTCTCCCATCGGCATCTCCGGCTATGTTCCGGAGGTGCTGGGCAGCATCAGCGCTGTCAGTGACAGGATGGAAATGGACGGCGGCCACTGCGGCAAGGGCCACAAGGAGATCGTCCCTGTGGCCTCGGGCGGTCCACATCTGCTGATGAAGGGGAGGCTGGGATGATGCTTAACGAGATCGTCAAGGCTCTCAAGGACCGCGCTGACCTGGCCGGTTGGTCGGTGAGAGAGATCCGCTCGCAGGGCGCGCAGTTGTATGCGGTGCCGCAGGGCGTGGAAGCTGTGCGGTCGGTGGACAGCGAGAAATACAAGGTTAACGTTTACAGCCGGGGAAAGGCCCCGGATGGTACAGAGACCATGGGCAGCGGCGATGTCACCATTCTTCCCGGCGGAGACATCCGGGAGGCCCTCGACCAGGCCGCGCTGGTGGCGGGACTGGTATCCAACCCGGTCTATTCGCTGCCCGGTCCCGCCTCCCTGCCGGACGTAGAGCTGGCGGACCCCGAATTGAAGGGCGATCCGGCGGGAGTCATGCAGGATCTGATGGAAAAAATGACCGCCGCGGGAGCCGGCACTCCCGGCGTGCGCATGACGGCCGGGGAGTGCTTTGGGGATGTTGTGCAGACCCACCTGGTCAACAGCCGCGGCGTGGACGCACAGGAAGAGTCCACACAGGCCAGCCTCGAGTTCGTGCTGCATGCCAGCAAGGATGGGCAGGAGGTGGAGGCCTTCGAAGAGATGACCCGCCGCCGCCCGGCCGATTTCCACATTGAAGAGGCTATCGGCCAGCGCCTGCGCTTCACGCTGGACCTGCTGGGGGCCAAAGCCCCGGCAGACTGGCAGGGGCCGGTGGTCCTGCGCGGACCGGCCCTTGCCGGGTTTGTGGCCGGAGATGACCTCTATGGCGGCGTTCTCCAGTTCATGGCCAGCGCGGCTTCCAAGTATGGGAAATACACCCCCTGGGAGATCGGAAATCCGGTCTTCCGCGGCGAGGCGAAGGGCGACCCGCTCACCGTATGGGCAAACCGCCTCATTCCCTTCGGGACAGGCTCGAGCCGTTTCGACGGGGAAGGCCTGCCTGCGCAGCGCCTGGAGCTGATCCGCGACAATGTGCTGGTGAACTTCGCCGCCAGCCAGAAATACGCCGATTATCTCAACCTGCCCGCCACCGGCGAATTCGGCGGCGTAGAACTGGCCCCGGGCAAGACGCCCGAAGCGGATTTGCTGTCCGGGCCCTATATTGAGATCATGCAGTTCTCATGGTTCAACCCGGACGCGGTGACCGGCGACTTTGCAACCGAGGTCCGGTTGGGCTACCTGGTGGAGAACGGAATTCGCAAACCCTTTAAGGGCGGCCAGCTTATCGGCAATTTCCTGGATGCCCTGGCAAATGTACGCTGGAGCGCGGAGACCGGATTCTACGGAACGTATCTTGGGCCCGTCGCGGCGCGTTTTGAGGATATGAAGCTCTCAGGCGAAGCACAGTAAGGTCTCACGGCAGGAACGAACCGGATCAGGATGCGGAATGGCAAAAGGCCGTCCCTCATCCTGATCTGCTTTATTCCTCGTCCTCGCGCGCATGGCCGCTGCCTCCGGCATCCCCTGTGAAGAGCGGCATGTACCTGCCGTAGCCTTCCCGCTCAAGCTGCCCCACAGGGATGAAGCGCAGGGAGGCGGAGTTCATGCAGTAGCGCAGTCCGGTCGGCTGCGGGCCGTCATCGAAGAGGTGCCCAAGATGCGAGTCCCCGGCCTTTGAACGCACCTCGGTGCGCAGCATGCCAAATGACCGGTCGGTATGGGTGACGAGGTTCCCCGGCTCAAGGGGTTGAAAGAAACTGGGCCAGCCGGTATGCGAGTCGTATTTGTCAAGCGAGCTAAAGAGCGGCTCGCCGGAGACCACATCCACGTAGATGCCGGCCTTTTTGTTGTTCCAGTATTCGTTCTGAAAGGCCGGCTCTGTGCCGTCCTCCTGCGTGACATGGTATTGCAGCGGCGAGAGCTTCTTGCGCAGCTCGTCGTCCGTGGGTTGCTGGAAAGTGGTCATGCCTGCCTCCATTAGATCGAATGTTGCAAGGGGATTAACGAATCTCCCGGTCTCGTATTAGGGGGTTGCCCAAAAAAAGCCTTCCTCCGGCTGGAGGAAGGCTTTTGGAGAGGAGCCGGAGATCAGTAGGGGGCGGAATAAGCCGAGGTCGGGGCAGGCGGCGGAGCGGCAGATTGGGGAGCCTGCTGCAATACGCTGCCATCCGGGGCAAGGACGAACCAGACATCCCCGACGCCCTGCCCAACCATGTCACCGGCCTGCGCATCTTTGTTGTAGTAATAAAGGGGCCAGCCGTTGTAGGTCACCTGCAGGGTGCCATCCGTCCGCTGGGTGGTCCCCAGCAGGGAGGCCTGGATACCCTCAGCGGCAGCCGGTGCGCCGGTGGTCAGAAGCGGAGGCCAGTTGGCAGCGCACCCGCCATAGCAGCTGCTGGTATTGGGTGTGTCCTTCTGGAACATGTAGAGGGTCATGCCCTTGTCGTCCACCAGGATGGGGCCGAAGGAGGCAGAGGCGGTCATGGCGACGGTCGTCCCGGCGCTGGAGGAGGGCTGGGGAGCTTCCTTCAAGACGCTGCCATCCGGGGCAAGGACGAACCAGACATCGCCCACCCCCTGGCCGGCCAGATCCCCGGCTGCCTTGTCTTTGATGTAATAGTAAACGGGCCAGCCGTTATACGTTACCTGCAGAGTGCCATCCGTCCGCTGGGTGGTTCCCAGCTTGGAGGCATCTATGCCCTCGCCGGCGACCGGAGCGCCGGTGGTCAGGAGAGGCGGCCAATTCTTTTCACATTGACCGTAGCAGCTGCTGGTGTTGGGAGTGTCCTTTTCAAACATATAAAGGGTCATCCCCTTGTCATCCACCAGGATGGGGCCAAAGGTCGCTGAAGAGGCCATCGCAACGGTCGCTCCGGGCCCGGTAACGGGGACGGCGGAGGGGGCCTCAGTGGCCGGGGCGCTGGTCGGCGGGACGGCAGTGGGCAGACTGGCGACAGGAGTGGCCTGCGGGCTTCCACAGGCGGTCAGCAGGACTGTCAGGGCCAGCAAAATGGACAGAAGCCAGGGGCTTTTTCTCATTTCCTTCTATTCCTTTCCGGCGTCTTGAACGAGGCGCTTAAAAGGAGTACGCCGCGGGCAGGAAATTGGATTTTCTTTGTCTTAATTTGGGATAAGAAAAACCCCTGCCTCGGAAGGGACAGGGGCTACGCTGCAGAGGGTGTTTAGAAAAGCCCGCGCAGGAAGAGCAAAAAGCCGACCAGCGCCAGGGGGATGCCCACGATCGCCCCGACCACCGTCAGGCTGACGATCACGCCCACAATGATAAGGACGATCCCAATGATCATGGCAACGAAGCGGCCGGTCAGCTCCACAATGGTGGCCAACAGCCGCCAGATGGCCACGAACGGCCAGAGATACCAGGGGGTGCCGTGTTTGGTCTGAGTGCTCATGGTTGCAGATAAACTCCTTTATCCAATATACGCCTGCCCGCCCCAAAAGATGCAAAACGCGGGTGCCGGGGCATCCGCGTTCAGCCTCTCGAAAAAGCGAGCTCACCACCGCCAGGTGGTGCCCTCCTTGCCGTCCTCCAGATTCACGCCCAGCTCCTTCAGCCGGTCGCGGATCAGGTCGGAGAGCGCCCACAGCTTCTGCTTGCGCACCTCGCTGCGCACCTGCACCAGCAGATCAATGAAGCGGTCCGCGCCGCCGGAACCCTGCTTTTCCTTGAGCTGCAGGCCCAACACGCTGGTCAGCTCGCGCAGAGCTGCCTGGGCGGGCTCCAGCTGGGCTGCCGAAGCGGACTGGTCGCGGGCCGTATTGATGGCCTTGACCAACTCGAAGAGGGCGGCCACGGCGCCTGCCGTATTGAAGTCATTGTTCATGACGGAGATGAAATTCTCGCGGGCCGCCTGCGGGGCCTTCGCCAGTGCTGAAGCGGCCTCTGCAGAGAGTCCCTGTGCGCCGGCGGCGGCCGGCCGCAGGCCGGATTTGAGCCGCTCCACGTTGCGCTCGGCCGCGGCCAGGGTCTCCTCGTTAAAGATCAGCGGCGCCCGGTAAGTACCATTGAGCACCAGCATGCGCATCACATCGGCCTCATATTTTTCGAGGAACTCCCGGATGCTGATAATATTGCCCAGCGACTTGGACATCTTCTCCCCGCCCAACTGGAGCATCCCGTTGTGCACCCAGTAGCGGGCGAACTGCTTGCCGGTGAGGGATTCGGTCTGGGCGATCTCGTTCTCATGGTGCGGGAAGATCAGGTCGTTGCCGCCGCCGTGGATGTCGA
>CAZSPX010000043.1:0-17119 GCA_964608885.1 uncultured Anaerolineaceae bacterium
CACGACCGCGGCATCCCGAACCCCTGGAAGGCGTGAAAGCTCCCGCGCGACAAGCATCAGGCTGACCGAGTCGTGATATTCACCTGGTTTCACAAGTGATTTGGTGATCGCAGCGCTCATTTGACCACCCCGGCATCCAACATTGCAAGATATACCTTCTCTGCCGTGTAGGGTGGGCTTTCAAGGCGGATCCCGACAGCATCGAAAATCGCATTGGCAATTGCCGGGAGCGTCGGCACCATCGAGTGCTCTCCGATGCCGCGGGCGCCCCACGGCCCATCCTCCTGCGGCACCTCGACAATGATGGAGTGCATCTTTCCTGGAATGTCGGAGGAAGTGGCGATTCGGTAATCCACCAGGCTCGGATTCTGCACAAACCCATCCTTTAGCTGCAGTTCTTCCAGCAGTGCGGAGCTGAGGCCCTGTACCAGGCCGCCTTCCATCTGGGCCTTGACCAATTCAGGATTGATGGCCTTTCCGACATCGAATGCCGCCACTCCCTTGAGGATCTCGACCCGGCCCGTATCCAGGTCCACCTCGAGCTCGATGGCCTGCGCTCCCGTCGTGTAATGGACCACGCCGTGCTCTCCCTGGCCGGTCTCGGGATCGAGGCCGGTCACGTCGGTGGGCATGAAGTTGCCGCGCCCGATGATCGGGCCGCCCTGCCATCCTTTACCATCGGGCCGGGGCAGCCCGTAGATGACCAGGTTCTTCAGCGGCGTCTCTTTCTCGCTCTTGTACGAGATCACCATGCCGTTGACGATGTTCAGATCTGCCGGCGCCTCGCTCCAGGCATCCGCGACCAGTTCCAGTACCTGCTTGCGGGCATCCTTCGCCGCGTTGACGATCGCGTTCCCCATGCTCCACGTCAGCCGGCTGGCAACCGTCTGCCATTCATAAGGGCTGTAGCGCGTATCAACCGGCGCAGCCACGCGCACCCATTCGTAAGGGACGCCCAGCGCCGCGGCGGCCATCTGGGCAGCGACCGTGAACGATCCCTGGCCGAGATCCTGCCCTCCGATTCCCACATTGATCTTTCCGTCCTCGGCCAGCTCCACCCATGCGCTCGATCCTGCATTGGGCGGCATGGCAGGTGCTTTCCACATCGCCGCAACCCCCTTCCCGCGGCGTTTATTGGAGGCGCTTGGAGGAGGCTTTCGGCCCCATTCGATGGCCTCGGCTGCTTTCTCGATGCATTCCAACAGGCCGATCGGGTGGATCCGGCTGCCGGTCGCCAGGATGCTTCCGGTTTTCAGGCAGTTCCGCTTGCGGATCTCGACCGGGTCCATCCCGATCTGCAGGGCTAGCTCGTCAATACATTGTTCCAATCCGGCGTGCATCTCCGGCATCCCAAAGCCCCGCATCGGGCCGCCGACGGGGTGGTTGGTATAGACACAGTAACTGTCGCCTTTTACATTGGGAACCTCATAGGGTCCCGTACAGCTGTAACCTGCGGCGCGGGCGATGTTCACCCCATATTCGGTGTAGGCCCCCCCGTCCCAGTAGAACCGGTTCTCCATTGCGAGGAATCTTCCCTCCCTGTCACAGCCGATCTTGAAGTGCGCCACCAGGCCCTGGCGGACGAAGGCCGTATAGAACTCCTCTTCGCGCGTCAGCCGCAGCTTGACGGGGTGTCCCTTTGTTTTCAAGGCGATCGCAACTGCCAGCGACTCCATGCTGACGCCGGCCTTCCCCCCGAAACCGCCGCCCACCGCAGGGGAGATCACACGCATTTCGCTCTGCGAAAGCCCCAGAGATTGGGCAATGAGATTGCGCTGCGCAAAGGGTGATTGCGAACTGGTCCACAGCGTGACTTCGCCCTTATCGTCCGCCTTCGCGATGGCGATATGCGGTTCGATGGGAACGTGCTGGATCTGGGGGATGCGGTAGGTCCGCTCAATAACCGCGGCACAATCTACCCAGACATTCTCCACATTCCCCTTGCGCAGCTTAAAGTGATTGGAGATATTGGTCCCTGCCTGCGGGAAGATGAAACCCGCCACTACATATTTTCCAAGGTCGGGGTGCAGCACCGGCGCTTCCGGCCGGACGCCGTACTCGGGATCCAGGACAGGTTCCAAAACCTCATACTCGACCTTGATCAGGTCGAGGGCTTTCTGGGCGATCTCCTCGCTGACCGCGGCAACCCCGGCCACCGGATCGCCCACATACCGCACACGGTCGCGGCAGAAAATGAAACGGTCCTGCAGATAGAGGCCGATATAGCCGGGGAAATCCTCACCGGTGACGACCGCCTTCACGCCGGGAAGTGATCTTGCCTCCGTCACATCGATCCTCTTGATGAAAGCGTGAGGATGTGGGCTGCGCTTGATGCGGGCATGCAGCAGAGCGTTGCCGAACTGAAGGTCGTCCGTGTAAATGGCCGCGCCTGTCACCTTCTCGCGTGCATCAATACGGGGTTTGCTCTCTCCAACCGGGCCAAAACTGTTGGTTGTACTGGCCTCGACCATAACCATCTCCTTCGATGTAACAGTTCTTTCCCAGCCTGACTGCAGGGTCAATCGGTTGCGGCAGGCAGCCTCGGGGCAATTTTGACGCTCGCGGCTTTCCTGACGGCATCAATGATCCGCTGGTAACCGGTGCAGCGGCAAAGATTCCCGACCAGCGCTTCCCTGATCTCTTCCTCGTTTGGGGTGGGATTGCGGTTCAGCAAGGCACGGGAGGAGATCAAGATCCCCGGCGTGCAAAAGCCGCATTGAACTCCGCCCGCCTCAATGATCGCCTCCTGGATCGGATCGAGGCGTTCATCTCCGGCCAAGCCCTCCACTGTGAGGATCTCCGCACCATCACACTCCGCGGCCAGCACCATGCAGCTGTTCACCGCCTCGCCGTTCAACAGGACAGTGCAAGCGCCGCACTCCCCGGCCGAGCAGCCGTTCTTGGTCCCGGTCAATGCCAGGGTTTCACGCAGCATTTGCATGAGCGTCATATTCGAAGGGACAATCAGCTGTTCCGCCTCATGATTGACCCTGATGTTGATCTGATGGAACGCCATGGATTCTCCGAATCTTGAAAGGTTTTAGCCCAGCTTCTTCCAGACCTCGGTCAATGCCTTTACAGCCAGGTTTCTCACCATCTGCCGGCGATAACGTGCGCCGCCTCGCACATCATCGATGGGCGAGCAGGCCTCGGAGGCGAGTCGGGCAGTCTCGAGGATGGATTCCGTTGTGATGGGATGAGTTGAAAGGTGGTCTTCCGCTGCCAGCGGCATCAGCGGCACCGGGGCGACAGAGGCAAGAGCCATACGGAAACGATACCCGGACAGGGTCGCCGGATCACGCCAGCCCAGGGCCGTCACCCCTACAATGGCAAGGTCGCTCAATTGATTCCGCCCCAGTTTGAGGTACTTCCCCACGCAGCCTTCCGGCGGGAGAGGGAGTTGGAGGGCAGTCACAATATCCCCGCTCTTCAGGGTGGTCTTCCCGGGACCCATGAAGAAGGCCGCCAGTGGCTCCTGTCGGAGGCCGTCCAAACCGTGGATGTGGAGGACCCCGCTGAAGACCAGGCAGGCGCCGATGGTATCTCCGGCGGGGGAGGCATTACAAATGTTTCCAACAATGGTCGCGCGGCTGCGGAGCTGGTAGCTTGCCACCAGCCGGCATGCTTCCGCGAGCAGGGGATAATGCGCCTGGACTTCCCGGGAGGCGATCACCCGGTTCATGTTCACTGCTGCACCGATGGTCAGCCCCTCCCGCGGGTCAAAACGCAGGTCATTCGTACCGTCCAGGTTCTTAACATCCACCAGGTATCCGGGAGACAGAAAGCCATCCCGCATGCGGACAAAAACGTCCGTTCCTCCCAGGAACGGACGTGCACGATCAGGATGGCGGGCAAGGAAATCGCTTGCCTCTTTCAAGGTCTGCGGTCGGATATATTCAAATTCTGGGAGTGTCGGATGCGGCTGCAATGCCATGTAATTCACCTCCCGAAAGAAGGTTTTGTGGTCTTGTTTTGATTTGGCAGGAGGCAAAGTGTAGGATTAAGGGGTGGGATACCCGTCTGCCCTCGAATGGATTTCGACTGGCAGACGATTAGAACCAGATAATCTGACTTATTTTGTCAGTTATAAGTATTCTACAATCCCCCTTAATCTGTGTCATGTGTCATTTGTCACATTTGGAAAGCTGGAACCTGGCCTGGTTTATGCTGGCAGAATGATCTTCTCGATCATGGATATTACCCGGCGCGAAGCTCAAACAAAGAGGACATGAATCACGTCATGAAAAAACAAATGGGCTTGCTTCCGCCAAAATGGATCAGCAAGCCCATGAGATTTGCCGGCCTTGCAAGGCTCCCGCCTGCAACGAGTTGGAGCAGGAAGAGCCTTGGAGACCGTAAAACTGTTAACCCATACTGGTTACATACACCTTTACCGCCTCGCGCATGAACTCTGCCAGGCCCGGCTGCATCTTCTCGAAGTTCTCCTTGAAGCGCGGGTCGTCGTGATACCCGTTCGCCAGGGCCAGGAGCTGCTCCAGGTTCGGGGTCCAGAAGTAATCCATGTGGCGGCGCCAGCGCTCCACAATGGCCTGCACCTCCGCGGAGCCGGCGCCTTGCGGCATGGCCGCGATCATGTCCAGGTAGATGGCCTTGCCTTCCTCCATGATCTGCTTCTTCTGGTCGTCGGAATAGGCCTTCCACCTGCGGTTGGAGGCGCGCACCGTCTCTGGATCATAGAGCTGCTCGGCCTCCTGCGCGTACTTCTCCTGTTCTTCCTCGCTGAAGCCCTCGAACAATCCTTTTTCGCTCATGGGCTTTTCTCCTTTCAAATAATGGATGGTGTTGTCCACAGTGTCGATCAGGCGGTTCAGCCGCCCGGCCTGTTTTTGCAGCGCCTCTTTGTGGCTGTGCAGCGCACCCAGGACATCGAAATCACGGCGTCCCATGATCTGCCGGATGTCCTCCAGAGGGAGCCCCAGTTCCCGGTAGAACAATATCTGCTGCAGCTTGAGCAGGGCTTCCTCGCCGTAGTAGCGGTACCCGTTCTCACCCACCCGGGAGGGCTTGAGCAGCCCGATCGCATCATAGTGATGCAGGGTGCGGGGCGTCACGCCGGCCAGTTTGGAGAGCTGCTTGACGGTGAACATGGCCGCATCATAAACCCTGACGTAACGTTAATGTCAAGGGGCAAATTTCCCGCGGCAAGTGTGGTTTAATCCCTCCATGTTCTCCCTCCTCCACCTCGATGAGCATTTGATCGTCCTGGACAAGCCTGCCGGTCTTTCGGTCCTGCCCGAGGGCTGGGACAAGGCCGCTCCCTACCTGCTGAGCCTGCTGGAGCAGCAGTTCGGCAGGATCTGGGTTGTCCACCGCCTCGACAAGGTGACCAGCGGCGTGATGGTCTTCGCGCGCAGCCCTGAGGCTCACCGCGAGCTGAGCCGCCAGTTCGAGAAGCACGAGGTCGGGAAGGTCTATCATGCCATCCTCAACGGCCTGCCGCCCTGGGACGAGAAGACCACCCGCTTCCCTCTGCGTGCCAACGTCGGCCACTCCCACCGTACTGCCGTGGACGATCGGAACGGCAAAGCCGCCGAGACCACCTTCAAGGTGTTGCGCCGCGGGAGGCAGCTTGCCCTGGTCGAGGCCCGCCCGCGGACCGGGCGCACGCACCAGGTGCGCGTCCATGCCTATGCCCTGGGTTTTCCGCTGCTGGGCGATACCCTGTACAGCGCCCCCGCCACCTCCCTGATCTCGCGGCCTGCCCTGCACGCCTTCGGCCTGGCTTTTGCTCACCCTGCCAGCGGAGAGAAGCTCTCCTTCACAGCCCCCTACCCCGCGGACTTCGAGTCAACCCTGGGCTCCCTCTGACCCCGCTGCGAGCTTCAATATCTCTCCAGGTTCCGTGAAATAATGCGCCGCCTGGATGGGCTCCACGGAACGGCTTCCCCACACCGCCAGGCCAAAATCCACACCGGCCCCATTGGCACATTGCATGTCATACACCGTATCCCCGATATATAGCACCTCCCCCGCCTGCGCGCCGGAACGCCTCAGGTACGCTTTCATTGGCTCGGGGTCCGGTTTATGGCGGGTGCTGTCCTCGGCAAGGATGGCAAACTCAAAATAACCCGCCAGCCCGTACGGAATGAAATCCGTCTGGTATTCATACCGGGTCTTGGAGCTTAGGATTCCCAGCTGGACGGAACACGCCTGCAGTGCCTTCAATACCGCCTCGATCCCGGAAAATACATGCACCCGGGCTGAATCCGCGAGGTAATACTCTTTCCACAGCTCCAGCGCCCTTTCCACATCCTGGACCCCCAGGCTCCTTAATGCGTCCTCGCCGGTCCTTCCAAAGATGGGGCGAAGCTCCCCCACATCGATCCTCCTGCCCTGGACCTCCTGGAGGGTCTTTTGCAGCGCCTCCAGCATGTCCTCTTCAGTATCGATCAGCGTTCCGTCTATGTCAAAAACGAAGTGTGTGTAGGTCATGTTTTTCCCTGGCTCCCAGTGTATCGCAAAAATCCCCGGGGCCCGCGGGCTATACTCCAGAAAGGCCGCGGAACATTTGAATCCTCTCCCTCGTCTGCAAGAATGACCCAAGGAGGTGCCTGTGAAGATTCCCATCGCCCTCATGTTCGGATTTGGAATGATCCTGTGCGCCGCCTGCCAGCCTGCCCTCCCGGCAGGATCGGGTGTAGACTCAACCCGCACGGAGGCGCCCCCGCTTTCCACTCCCACCCCGCCTGTTCCCTCCTCGACCCGCCCCCCTGTGATCGTTGACATCTGTGCCACTCCGTCCATCTCCACCCTCGAGACCACTCCTGTGCCCCCTTTTGCAGAGATCCCTCCTGAAGCCCAACATCTCATCGATCTGGCCGTTCAGATGCTGGTGAGGAAGACTGGCATCCCCCCCGATCAGATCCATGTGCTGCAGGTCACCGCGGTGACCTGGCGCGATGCCAGCCTGGGCTGCCCCAAACCGGGCGTGGATTACATCCGCCTCGAGACGCCCGGCTACAATATCCTTCTGGAGGCCCGCGGGAACACCTATCCCTTCCACACCGACCTGACCAATCGCGTGGTGCAGTGCGCCTCAAAGCCCCCCGGCGACATCTTCCTGCCCCCCTGAACCGCCGCTGCCACTGCCTGCAAGAGAGCGCCTCCCTTTTCAAGGGAGGCGCTCTTTGGTTTCGTCCGTGTTTATGACAGGGACGGAGTCGAGACAGACGTTTTCCGGTTAGTTGTCCGGGAAGCGGATCGGGTCGCCCTCGTGCGGGGCCTGGCCGCTGGGGGCCACGCGCAGCGCCATCAGCGCCGGGTTGGCGATCCCGAGCTTGTCAGCCACGTTGGAGAGTGTCTGGTAAGCCCGGTAGGCCTTGGTGACCGCCTTCAGATAATCCCAGCCGTTGAAGGCTTTGACCGCCTCATCGCCATTGTTCCTGGCGTCCTTCAATTGCTGGTTGTACTGGCCTGCGTTCGGGTCCGCCATGATCTGTCCCAGCAGGTCGCTGGACCAGTTCATATAACCGGCGAACTCGTAGCGGTACATGTTGTCGCGGTCGAACTGCCCGAACTCATCGCTCAGGTCGAGGTAGTGCATGATGGTGTTGCTCTCATCACCCGACCAGGCGAAGTAGAGGTCACCTCCGGGGCCATAATCGAGCCCCAGCTCCGAATCGTAGCCATCGTGGGGATGGGACATGCCGATATGGTGCCCGCCCTCGTGCACAACGGTCGTGCTGAAGCCGTAGCCCAGGGAACGGTATTCAGCCGCGTCGAACGCGAACACATAGCTCTGGGTGCCGTCCACCCAGTTGTCATCCGCGAAACCCAGCAGGCCGAACTGGTCCCCGAGCGTCGCGCCGGTGGTGTTGAATGCGTAGATCGGCGCCACGTAGTCTGTGGGCCCATAAGCGGGCAGGTAGGTGGCACGGTTGGCGTCGAAGTAGCAGAAGAGCTGGGCGAAGGGAGTGCCGAAGCTGTTCCAGCAGTCGTCCTCCTGCAGGGTCCCGCCGAAGATCTGCAGCGAGCGCCGGGCGCCGGCATCGATCGGGTCATAGTCCTGCAGCCTCACCCGCCAGTCATAATAAGGCTCGAAGCTGCGCAGCTGGTTGCGGACGAAGGTGGTGTTGATCCAGTCCGTCCCCTGGCTGGCAGGGTCGTCCTCCATCATGTTGATATGGACGATCTTGTCGCCGTTGAGCCCCGGCGCGGTCACCATTGGATCATACAGCGGCGAGCTGGTGAAGAGCAGGTTGATGCCCACAAAGCGGGCCACCAGGCCCAGGTCGGTGCTGAGGGCGGAGGGCTTGTGGTAACCGCCCTGGGTATATTCCCAGATGGGCGGCATGCGGTAATCCGCAACGCCGTCGCCGTCCACGTCCTCGTTGTCCACGTCATAGTTCCCGGTCCAGGATTCCGGTCCCGCCGATAGATCGTAGAACCACAACCGGCTGCTGCTTCCGCCCCAGGCAATGATCTTGCGCGAGGCGCGCTGCTCGCCGAAGTTATACCCCGTGTCGGGGTCTGCCACATCGGTCTTGGTGTAAACGTGGAATTTGAAATCCTGGCGGCCGTACCAGTTGATATAGACGATGGTATAGCCCTTCGGGTTCATGTTCGGGATGTTCTTCGCCAGCCAGTTCTCCACGCTGGGCGCATCGATGTAAAGCACCGGGCCGGTCACATCCAGCACGTTGTTCGCCATATCATTGTAGGCCGTCTGAAAGAGGGTCGGATCCCCCGGTGTCCCGATGCTGCCCAGGTACTGGAAGAATTTCCGGGTCAGGTTGGAATTGGCGAAGGTCACCTTGTAATCGAACTTGAAGTTCAACCCTATGTCCCGCCCCGGCAGCCCGTAAAACTGCGGATACCTCACCACCGGCGCGTACGTTTCCGGGAGCTGGTTCAGCATCTGGTTCTTGTTGATCTTGCCCTGGTCATAGCCCAGGAATACGATCTGGATGGGTACCTTCTGTTCGAAGGTCTGGGCCTGCCCCGGTTTCAATCCGGCGGTGCTCCCCCCATCGGGAGCGGCCAGCGCCGAGCTGGTGACCAGGCTCAGGACAATGAAGAGGATCGCAAACACCGGAAAAAATTTGCGTTTCATTTGCATTCTCCTTGGATGAGTAAATAGGAAACGATCCTTTTGACAAAAAAGGTGGGAAACTTCTTGCGGTAGGCCTCCTTCCTGCGCGTTGACCCAAAAAGGCACGGCATGCCACCGCAGGATTAAACGCGCAGTTCCGGCAGCATGCGGCGCGGATGAAATGATTGATGGATCCTGGCACAGGAGGTCTGCTTTGGGGAGGAAATGCCTGTGGATTTGCACGTTCATCATAGCAAAAAGGGAGGGGACGAACAATACCCTGCAGGACCATTTCCCTCTCCCCCTTTTGTCCCCCCGCAAAGCGTGCCCGTCTGGGGCGCTCACGCCGTCCTTAATGAAAAATCTCCCCGCCCCCGGAGGAGGCAGGGAGATGCGGACTGCGCTCGATCTCAGGCGATCTTGCGCGCTTCCATATAGAAGCGCTTCTCGCGCGCCTCCCCCATCGAGAAGGTCTTGCGCGGCAGCGCACCGTCCAGGATCACCGTCTTGAACAGGTCAGACTTCGACATGCCGGGCAGGTAGAAGCCTGCGTTGCCAGCCTGTGAGCCCAGCCGGACGACCACGTCCGTTCCGTGCACGTAATCGATCTTCTCCGCGCCCCCGGCTTTCAGGAAGGGGTCCAGGAAGGCCTGCAGGGTGCCGACCGGCAGGTTCGAGCCGGGGTTCGCGATCTCGATCACCCCAAACCCGGTCCCGCCGCGAACAAGCCCGATGGCCTGCTTCGCCCCGTGAGCAGCTTCATCCACAGCCTGGACCATCTCCGTCTCATTGGAGACCGGGCGGTAACTGAGGTCCGGTCCAAAATGCTCCTGCATGGCCTCCAGGGGGGCCTGTTTTAATCCAAATAGCACGCGGTGGATCGGCTCAAATTCCAGTCCCTCGTCATGGACGTTCTCGATCTCCACCAGCGCGTAGCGGGCGGGATGGTCCATCCCCACCTCGGGCTTGATCTTTTCCCAGATGGCCTTGGCGGTCGCCAGGGAGTGGTTCCCATCGCCCATCGCAAAGAGCAGCACGGGCTGGTCCCGGCTGACGCCGTATTTCGCCGCGAACGCACCGGGATCTGCCAGCGCCCGCAGCGCCTGGATGACCCGCTCTTCCTGCTGCGCGTCCACCGCATAGCCGGTCAGGTGACCGCTGTCGAGCATGAGGTCGAAGTCATAAAGCTTTTCCAGCCCGCTCCGGGCTGCGCTCAACGGCTCGATCACCGTCCGCTGCGGGTCATCGATCAGCACCAGGATATGCGGCAGTTCCAGCGCCGCGCCTTCGCGGATCTTCATGCGCGGGGGCAGGCGTTCCACGATGGTCCCTTCGGTGGCGCGGATCAGGCTGGAGGAGCCTTTGGTGTAATCGTAGGCCTCCAGGTCCAGGGCCAGCACGAGCCCCCTGCGCATCCGCCCTCCGGCCGTCCGCTCCACATAGATGAATCCCTCATGGGGTTCCAGCACGCCCGCCTCCAGATACTCATGCATTTTGTCCTGGATGCTATGGATGCGCTCCTCCCCGCCCGGCTTCTCGAGATAGACCTCGGGGAAGGTCAGGTTCAGCGTCGAAGGCGCACCGGCCGCGGTCTTTTCCACCTCGCTCCAGTATTCCGGCTCGGAGGTGAACTGGTCGCAGGCGATCACGGCCCACTTCCCCAGGTCGGTGCCGGCCCGGGGCAGGTATACCTGCGGGACCTGGATGCCGATATCCTTGATATTCTTCATGCGCGGCTCCTCACTTTAAAATAGAAAGTGCGGGAGGGGCGAGTGCCTCTCCCGCACGGTGGATCTACTTGCTGTTCTTTGCGAAGTCGATCAGCTTCTCGGCCACTTCCGCGCCCACGCGTCCCTGGGCTTCCTTTGTCGCCGCGCCGATGTGCGGAGAACCGATCACGTTGTCCAGCTTGAGCAGCCGCCAGTCCGTGGGAGGCTCCTCGGCATACACATCCAGCGCCGCGCCGGCCACCTTGCCGCTGGTCAGCGCCTCGTACAGCGCGTTCTCGTCCACGATGCCGCCGCGCGCACAGTTGATGATGCGCACCCCGTCCTTCATCTTGGCGAACTGTTCCGTGCTGATCATGTTCGCCGATTCCTTGGTCTTGGGCAGGTGCAGGCTGATGTAATCGGCCTTTGCCAGCAGTTCGTCCAGCGTCACGAGCTGGGCTCCCACGGCTTCCTTCACGAACGGGTCATAGGCCAGCACGGTCATGCCCAGCGCGCTTGCCCGCTTCGCCACCTCGCGCCCGATGTTCCCCACACCGATCAGCCCCAGGGTCTTCCCGCCGATCTCGGCGCCTTCGATGGATTTCTTTTCCCATTTTTCAGCCTTCATGCCGGAGGTGGCCCGGTAGATCTGGTGGGCCAGGGCGAGCATGAAGCCGATCGCCAGCTCGGCCACCGAGGCGGAGCTGGCCTGCGGGGTGTTCATCACCGTGATGCCTTTCGACCTGGCATACTCGTAATCGATGGTGTCCAGGCCCACGCCTCCCCGCACGATCACCTTAAGGTTCGGGCAGACGTCAATGAGCGGCTGGCGGACCTTGGTGCGTGAGCGCACCACCATCCCGTCATAGTCGGGCAGCACGCTGGGGAGCTCTTCAGGCGTGATGTCATCGCGCACATCCACCGTCAGGCCGGCCGCGCGCATCTGGTCGATATATTCCTTCTCGGTCTTATCGCAAACGAGGATCTTCATGGGGGTTCTCCTTGGGGGGCGGGAAAAAAATAACAGGAAATCCTGTTTTGAAAGTGAAGCCAGGCACGAATCGCATTCTACCATGTTGAATTGAGGTGTCAACGACATAAATCAGGCCTAATATGTGTCAATTGTTCTTGCGGGTTTGTCTGACAAGCCTGTATAATGGCTTGAAAATCCGAACATTTCGCCAGGAATCTGGCGAATTTGCGTGTCCAGACCCGTCACTTCAACAGGAGAACCCAATGGCCAACGTCCACCGCGTCTTCAACTTCAACCCCGGCCCCGCCGCCCTGCCCCTCGAGGTTTTGGAGCAGGCCCAGGCCGAGCTGCTGGACTTCAAAGGCACCGGCATGTCCGTCATGGAGATCAGCCACCGCTCCAAGGAGTTCGAGGCCGTGATCCAGACCGCCGAGGCGGACCTGCGCGAGCTGTACTCCATCCCCGCCAACTACAAGGTCATGTTCCTGCAGGGCGGCGCCTCCCTCCAGTTCGCCATGCTGCCCATGAACCTGCGGCCCGCCGGCGCCTCCGCTGATTACATCGTCACCGGCACATGGAGCAAGACCGCCATCAAGGAAGCCTCCAAGCTGGGCGCAGCCCGCGCCGCCGCCAATACCGAGGCCGAAGGCTTCAAGGGCCTGCCCGCAAAACTCGATCTGGACCCCAACGCCGCGTACCTGCATTTCACCTCCAATGAGACCATCCACGGCGTGGAATACTTCACCGAGCCTGAGCCCCCGGCCGGCGTTCCTCTCGTCTGCGATGCCTCTTCCGATTTCGTCAGCCGCCCTGTCGATATCAACAAGTACGCCCTCATGTACGCCGGCGCGCAGAAGAACGCCGGTCCCGCCGGGGTGGTCGTGGTCGTCGCCCGCGACGACATGCTCGAGCGCACCCCCGCCAACCTGCCCGTCATGCTGGACTACAAGGCCCTCGCCGCCAGCGGCTCGCTCCACAACACCCCGCCCGCCTTCGCCATCTACATGGTGGGCCTGGTCTTCCAGTGGATCAAGAAGTGCGGCGGCCTGCCGGCCATCCAGCAGACCAACCGCACCAAGGCCGACATCATCTACAGCACCATTGACGAGAGCGGCGGTTTCTACCGCGGGCACGCCATGCCCGAGGCCCGCTCGGTCATGAACATCCCCTTCCGTCTCCCCAGCGAGGACCTGGAGGCGGCTTTCGCCTCCGAGTCCAAGAAGGCCGGCCTGATCGGCCTCAAGGGGCACCGCTCCGTGGGCGGCATGCGCGCTTCTATCTACAATGCCATGACGGTCGAGGGCTGCCAGTCCCTGTCCTCCTTCATGAAGGAATTCCAGAAGAAGAACGGCTGAGCTCCCCCTGTGTGTGTGATATACCGCTGCCCGGCTTCCCTCGGAGCCGGGCAGTTGTTTTGATTATAATGAGCGGATGGATTTCTTCTTCCCCGAAGACGGCCTGGCGCGGATGGTCCCCGAGGAAACGCATATCACCGGCCTGACCGCCGAGCCTTACCCGGATGGCCGCCGCCTGCGGGTGAACATCTCCATCACACCCTTCCAGGCCCGCCCGCACCTGGAGATCATCCTGCGGGACGCGCATGGGGAGGAGGTCGCCTCGGTCAGCGTGGTGGAGCCCATGTCCTGGAACATCGAATTCACCATGCACCTGCGCGGGGATCTGAACAACCCCTACACGCTGGAGGCGCGCCTGTATTACCCCGAAGGCCCCTCCGACCAGCCCCATACCCTCAGCTTCGATGTCACGCCTCCCGAACAGGATGACATTCCCGCCTGATCCACATATGCACCGCCGTTCCCTCCTCCGCCTGGTCCTTCTGCTCCTGCTGCTGAGCCTGGCGCTGTCCTCCTGCGGAGTCGCCCCCACGCCCACGGCGGTCACTCTTCCGACCGGCGAGGCCACCCTCCAGCCCATCATCAATGCCCCGGCCCTGGCCCAGGACCTGATCATCCTCTCGATGGAGGAGAACGGCTTCGCGCACCTCTTCGTCACCATCCCCGGCAAACTGGAGCTGACCCGCATCACGGCCGGCCCCTGGAATGACATCACCCCGGTCCTCAGCCCGGACGGTACGCGGCTGGCTTTCAGCTCCAGCCGCGGCGGGCATTATGACCTGTACCTGCTCGATCTCCAGACCGGCGGCATCCAGCAGCTGACCGACACCCCCGAGTTCGACGCCTCCCCCACCTGGTCTCCGGACATGGCCTGGCTCGCCTACGAGACCTACCACCAGGACAACCTCGAGATCGCCCTCTACTCCCTGGCCGATCCTGCCCAGGGACAGGTGATGGTCACTAACGATCCTGCCGCGGATCACTCTCCCGCCTGGGCCCCCAACGGCCGCCAGATCGTCTTCATCTCCGACCGCACCGGCAACAGCGAGGTCTGGCTCTTCGACCTGGACCGCACGGATTCCGGCCGCTGGAAGAACCTGAGCAATTCGCCGGACTCCGCCGAGGAGCATCCCGCCTGGAGCGCGGACGGCTCGCGCCTGGTCTGGGCTTCCGAGGAGCAGTCGCTCACCTACAGCGGCATTTATATCTGGGACTCGGCTCGCCCCGACCGCCCGGCCGTCTGGGTTGGCGATGGCGACTGGCCCGCCTGGAACTCGCAGGGCGACCAGATCCTGGCCCTGCTCGACGGCCCCAACCGCCAGTACCTGGTCTCTTACAGTCTGGAGGGCAGGCTCCTGCTGCCGCCCTTCACCCTTCCGGGGCATGGGCGCGGCCTGGTCTGGCCGAAGGT
This sequence comes from uncultured Anaerolineaceae bacterium, assembly GCA_964608885.1. GTDB lineage: Bacteria > Chloroflexota > Anaerolineae > Anaerolineales > Villigracilaceae > JACPVF01. Next base: position 14,501 of record CAZSPX010000043.1, read on the forward strand.
CTCGCTGCCCGCCGACCTGCCTGCCTCCTATCGCCAGGCCGCGGAGGTGACCGCCACCGCGCTATGGGCCCCCGCCGTCACCCCCGCTGCGGATGTGCCGGCCGGGCGCTGGTACCTGGTCCCTCTCAACGGGATCCAGGCGCCTTTCCCGCAGCTTCATGACCTGGTGGACGAGTCCTTCGAGGCCCTGCGGCAGCGCGTGATCGAGGCCGCGGGCTGGGATGCCCTTGCCAGCCTGGAGAACGCCTTCGTCCCCCTCACCTCGGCGCTGGACCCCGGCTATGAGGAGGATTGGCTTTATACCGGGCGCGCCTTCTCTCTCAACCCGCTCATGACCAACGCCGGCTGGATGACCGCGGTGCGCGAGCAGATCGGCTCCGAGACCTACTGGAGGCTTTACCTGCGTGCCCTCAAACAGGACGGCTCGCAGGGCGAGCCCCTCCAGTCCTCCCCCTGGGACCTCGCCGCGCGCTATGACCTCGAGCCGGGTTCCTACGAAGCTGGCGGGAAATACGCCCCCGTCCCGCCCGGATACTGGGTGGATTTCACCTCCCTGGCGGCCGCCTACGGCTGGGAGCGCCTCCCCGCCCTGGCAGCCTGGCGCACCTATTACGAAGGGGCGCGCTTTACCGAGTTCGTGATGACCGGCGGCATGGACTGGTATTCTGCCATGCTGGAACTCTACCCGCCCGAGATCCTTGTCACGCCCACCAGGGTCCTACCTCCCACCGTGACGCCCAGCCGGACGCCCATCCCCACCAGCACCCCGGGACCCACACGCACGCCGCGGCCCACCTTCACCCCCAGCAAAACCCTCACGCCGCGGCCCACCATCACACCCAGCCCCACGCTCACGCCCCGGGTCACCGCCACGCCGTGATGAGATTTCCTTCCCTGCTGGCGGCCCTCCTGTTGGTCTCCCTCCTCCCCGCCTGCGCCCCGGCCGCTCCCACTCCCCAGCCCTCCCCGGTTGTGGCAGAGCTGTCCACCGCCCTCCCGACCGAGCCGGTGACGCCTGCTCCCACCCTGGCGCCCTTCCGTTTTGACCTGCCCACCCCGGTGGCCGCCCCGGTCTCCGGATGGAGGCCGCCCCTTTACCCCGTCCCCTGGGCCATCTCGCCCTACGACCATTTCTATTTCGTCCGTCCCATTGCCGCCAATGAGGTCAACTGGCCGCTGGCCGATTATCGCTACGGCGGCATCTTCTTCGCGCCCAATATCGTGCATACCGGCGTGGACATCCCCGCGCCCGATGGCACCCCCATCCACGCCGCCGGGCCGGGGACGATTGTCTGGTCCGGCTGGGGACTCTTCACCGAATCGCCCGAGAACAAGGACGACCCCTACGGTCTGGCCGTCGCCATCCGGCATGATTTCGGCTACAAGGGGCAGCAGCTTTACACCATCTACGCCCACATGAGCCGCGTCACGGCGGTCTTTGGCTCGCACGTGGAGACCGGCGACACCATCGGCTATGTGGGTGCCACCGGAGCGACCACCGGCCCTCACCTGCACTTTGAGGTGCGCCTCCCCGAGAACAGCTTCTACAACACCTACAACCCCGAGCTGTGGACCGCCCCGCCCGAAGGCTGGGGCGTGCTGGCGGGCCGGTTGATGGACACGCGCGGCGATACCCTCCAGCAGGTGGAGGTCACCGTGGAGAACGAGGTGACGCATGACCGCTTCCTGGTCAAGACCTACGGCGGCGGCTCGGTCAACCACGATCCCTATTACGATGAGAACCTTGTGCTGGGCGATGTGCCTGCCGGGCTGTACAAGGTAAGTTTCCGCTTCGAGAAGAATGTCCAGTATTGGATGGAGGTCCTCCCCGGCCAGGTCACCTACTTTACCTACCAGGGCGACCTGGGGTTCACGGTGGGCCCTCCCGCCGCCCCGAAGCTGGATTTCCTGCCGGTCACGGCCACACCTTCCCCCGCCGCGACACCCTGACCGCACCATTATTTCCCTTGACGGACTGAACATCTGTGCTATACTCAGCCTGTCTGATTTACCATCCTGTACACTTGTTTGGAGAATAAGCCATGCCTCGTAAATCATCCGCCGCCCGTGAACGTGAAGAACAGCAGGCCTCCGGGGGCAGCCCCGAGAGCGCCAAGCGCCTTGTCCTGGATAAAGCCGTCGGCGATATCCTCAAGCGCTACGGGGATGGTTCGATCATGCGCCTGGGCGAGGCCCATGGCATGCAGACCGAGACCATCCCGACCGGTTCCCTTTCCCTTGATATTGCTCTCGGCGTCGGCGGCGTTCCGCGCGGCCGCATCACCGAGATCTTCGGCCCCGAATCCTCCGGCAAGACCACCCTCTGCCAGCACATCGTGGCCGAGGCCCAGCGGCTTGGCGGGACTGCTGCCTTTATTGATATGGAGCATGCCCTCGACCCCGTCTATGCAGCCCGCGTCGGCGTGGACATCGACAACCTGCTGGTCTCCCAGCCCGATACCGGTGAGCAGGCCCTTGAGATCACCGAGACGCTGGTCCGCTCCGGCGCGGTGGATGTCGTCGTCGTCGATTCGGTCGCGGCCCTGGTGCCGCGCTCCGAGATCGAAGGCGACATGGGAGATGTCACCATGGGCGTCCAGGCCCGCCTGATGAGCCAGG
>CAZSPX010000044.1:0-16850 GCA_964608885.1 uncultured Anaerolineaceae bacterium
AGCGCGAGACGGGCACAGCCGCCATCCACTGGCGCGTCTCCCAGGCGAGCCAGAATACGATCACGAAGAGGAAGAGGCCCCAGTGCGTGAGGTAGGACCAGAGGGGTGTGTGGGTACCCTGCCAGGGATCGACCGCCCCATAGGCCTGCCCGTACCAACTCCGGTAAGGCTGGTACAGCAGGACAGAGAGGAGCCATAAGGCTCCCACGCTGAGAACGATCACCAGCACCCTCCGCCAGGCCTCGGGCAGGGCGGCGGGCAGGCGCAGGCCGGAGAGGTCCGCGCGGAACCAGAGGATGAAGCCCATGACCGCCACGGCGATCAGCAGGTAGGTGTAAATATCGGAGAGGTTGGTGGGGTAGATCGCGCCCAGCATCAGGCCGCCGGCCAGCAGGGAGGCGGTCCACTCCGCAGGCTTCATGCGTGCGCGGGTCTTGATGAACGAGACCACCCAGGCCAGCACGAAGAGCGCCAGAGGCAGCACGATCATGTGCGCGTGCAGGTCGCTGTACAGGAAGGTGAAGAAGGGGAACTCGTTGATGGGCTCCACGTCGCCGGGGGCAGGGATGACGCGGCTGGGGATCCAGTACCAGTCGCCGGGGCCGAAGGGCAGGGGTGTGCCCGTCAGCGCCAGGGCGAAGCCCTTGACCGCCCAGAGCCAGCGCTGGAGCACATTGGCGACATCGATATTGCCCTCGGGGGCGGCCATGCGCTGGAATCCCTGGAAGAGCATCCGCAGCGTGCCCAGGTTCCCCAGGGCCACCGTCAGCAGGCCGGCGGCGATCCCGGAGACGAGGGGAATGTTGAGCGGGAAGGGCTTTTCCTGCGCAGGATCCCTGGCGCCCGCCACCAGCCGTGAGACGACCGTGAAGGCGCCCGCCGCCACCATGGCGAACAGCGTGGGCAGGATCATGTTGTAGGCGATGGAAGGCACGATGCCCAGCAGCTTGACCGGAGTGCCGACCAGCACAAAGCCGTAATAGTAGTAGTTGATGTAGCCGCCTGCAAACCAGGGATCATAGGGCGGGAAGGAGGTGCTCTTCAGGACGGCGTTGAAGTAGGAGAAGTCCATCGGCCGCTCGCCGCCCTTGGCCGGATGCCACAGGTCGGGGTTGCCGATGCGGATGAAGAGGTCAAACAGGAAGAAGGCCAGGAAGAGGGCCTCGATGATCAGGAACAGGCGGCGGTCGGAATTCCACTGCTCGCGCAGCTCGCGGCGCTGAGACCAGCCGAGGAGCAGGCCCATCCCGACGATCAGCCCGAAGGCGAGGGCGATGGTGAGGCGCGAATAAGTGAGACCGGCCGAGCCTCCGAGCCAGGAGAGCCAGGCCAGCAGCGCCAGGCCCAGGACGCGGCTCACCCCATAGGCGCCCGCGCCCAGGCCGGGGAGGGCGAGGCGCGCCAGCGGGAAGGTGAAGAGGCCCAGCAGGAAGATGAAGACATACCAGATCACCAGCCCGAAATACGGGTAACGGTTCTGGACCCAGTCATAGCTGAACAACTGCGACCAGGTCCCGCCGAGGCGCTGCTGTTCCAGCCGGTCCGGGGGCAGGTTGAGGTCCTTGTCATTGACCTTGTAGCTGCCTGCCTGGCGCGGGGTGAGGTGGACCACGTTGGAGAGGTCCACCGCGCCGAGCAGGGCCTGCACCCGGCCCTCGTTATAGGCGGCGGTCTTTTTGAAGATCAGCACCTTGGGGTGGTCATAGACCGTGAAGGCTTCCTCGGCGAACTGGTCGTTGGCCTCCCATTTGAAGAGGCCGGGAATCTCCAGGGTGGGGAAGGATTCAAAGACCTGCACCAGCTCATAGCCGAGCTGCCCCTGGAACTGGCCGGGGCGGGCCACGTTGTAGCACCAGATCACATCCCGGCCGTCGGGGCAGCCAATGAGCAGGCGGTAATAGCGCGTGGTGAGCGGGTAGCGCTCAGGCACCCGCGTGGTGGTGGCCCACTGGCGGTTGGAGGTGATGAAGATGTAATCGCCCTGCGTGAGCGTGGAGACGAAGCGCTGGAGCTTGTCCACGTTGTCATCGTAATACAGCTCCAGGTTCAGGTTGCCGTTGTAGAGACCGCCGAAGCCGTCATACCCGTCAATGCGCAGGGGCAGGCCGTCATCCCAGGAGCTTTCATTGATGGGCGCGGCTCCCTGCAGGGCCAGCGAGGCGCTGGAATCAAGCTGGAGGTAATAGGTGCGGCCCTGCTGCACGGGGACGGGCGGGTCGAAAGCCAGGGTGTAGCCGCGGCCGCGACCGTCCGAACCGGAGGGGAAATCACCCGCCAGGCTGGCGACTCCCAGCGGAGGCGCCGCGGGGTCATCGGAGGAAAGCATGAGATCGAGCGTGATGACCTGGCCCTCCGCGGCGGTGGCGCGCACGTGTGGTAGCGTGACGGCCTGCAGCGTGCCGGAAGCATTGGCCGTGAAGGGGGCCACGAAAGGTGCATCCGGCTCCAGAGTGTTCTCATAGGGGAAGGGCACCGGCTGGTTGAGCGTCCCATTAGCGCTCTGGATGCCGAGCGTGATCGGCCCCGGCAGGTTCTGGTAAATCCAGCGGGCGGCGGCCACGCGGGTATGCGGGCGGGTGTAGATGCGCGTGAAGGCGAAGGCCCAGGCGGTGGTGAGCAGCAGGACGACCAGCCCCACTCCCAGGGCGATGGGCTTCAAGCGGATCCGCTTGAGATCGGGCGGGTTGAACACCAGCCAGGCCGCCATCATGGCCAGCAGCGGGTAGCTGGGAAGCTGGTAGCGCATGGTGGGGTTGAAGGCCATGGACTGCCAGACGAAGTACAGCGCGGTCCAACCCCAGAGCAGGGCGTGCTTCCACTCGCGCTTGAACAGGCGCCAGGCCATCCAGGCGAAGCCCGCCCAGGCAAGGATGCCCAGCGGCAGGCCAAAGCCCCACTGCGTGAGGTTCTTAAAGGAGAAGAGATGCGAGCGGCGCGCCCACTGGAGGGCAAAGGGGACATCCGCGTCGCCGCTGGACTGGGCCTGGAGGTCCCGGATATTGGCGACCCAGGCCGGGTTGAGGCGGATGCCGATGAAGGCATAAGGCTGGAAGATGCGGAAGGCCACCACGGCCATCAGCCCGCCCGCGATGAGATAGACGAGCAGGCGCTCGATACCCAGATCGGCGCCGGGGCCGCCGCGGCGCAAGAGGTAGCGGACGCCAAAGGCCGCCGGAAGAAGGACCGCCATCGGCGCGGCGTTCAGCTTGGAGGCCACGGCCATGCCGAAGGCCAGGCCGAAACCGAGGCTCAACCAGAGCAGGCGGTCCCGCAGGACCGAGCCGAGCGTGGTCCCGGGAGGAGGCTGGGAGGCGGCTTCCTCCCCTTTTGGAGCGGCGGCGGGAGGGCGGTCATCAGCGATGAGGACCGCGAAGGCGATGGAAAGAAAGGCAAAGAAGTTGGCGGGGTTGTCGGTGGTGAAGAAGTGCGACTGCTGGATCTGCATGACGGTCACCGCGGAGAAGGCGGCGGCCAGCAGGCCCACCCTGCGCCCGTACAGGCGCGAGGCGATCAGGTAGAGCAGGAAGATCACACCCAGGTCGGCGGCGGTGGATACCTGGCGGCCCACGATATTGACCTGGTCATAGCCGGTCTGGCCCAGCCACTGCGCCAGGTAGCGCACGATCAGCAGGGGCAGGTCGCCATAGACATAGAAGCCGTAGCCGCGGTTGTGCGGGTTGAGGGTGGAGGAGGTCGTGTTGAAATAATCGCCCAGCGACTTGACCGGCTCCAGCGAGGACTCCACCATGGTGAGGAAGCGCTCATCGGGGTGCAGGTGCTGGGTCTCATCCCACTGCAGGCCCACCATGCGGAAATACGCCGCGCCCAGCAGCACGACGATCAGAAGCAGGTCATAGATCCAGGCACGTTTTTCGCCAGCCAATCAAACCTCTCAGGATTATTTCTCAACCAGAAAGATCATGAAATCCTTGCTGGAATTCACGGCGGAAGTATAGCGGCGGATGACACCCTGCGGGTACATCTCCTTGAGGATGTTCTCCGTCTCGGTATCCTCGGGCTTGTACATGAAGAGCTTGGGAGCCGGCACACCGAGCGAGTTCCCCAGGTTCTCTTTGAACATGGCAATATCGCGCTCGGGGATGCCCGCCCAGATGGGAGGCAGGCGAGTGTCCACCCAGTAGGGATAGGGGACGATCCAGACCGTCTCGTCCTCGCCGTAGGTGAGGCGGAAATCCGTGATGACCTGGCCCATCTCAGAGGTGTTCCACGAACCGTCGCGGAAAAGCTGGTTGAACACGCGGAAGACCAGGTCATAGTTCTGGTAGGCCGAAGCGGCGAGCAGCAGACCGGCCAGCCCCCAGCCGATCAAGCGGCGTTTGCGCTCCGCGCCGAAGGCCTGCACCAGTCCCTCCAGGGCCATCGATGCGATCAGGATCACAGGGATGGCCGCCCCGCCTGTGCGGTTGAGGGCAGGGTTCTCGTCGGGGAACGCCAGGGACATCACGGAAGGCAGAATAAGGATGGGAATGGAAAGCAGCAGGAAGAGGTCACGCCAATCGCGGCCGCGCAGATAACGCAGGACGAGCAGCGCGGCACCGATCAGGAAGAGGGCGCCCGTGACCACGTCCAGGGCGGGCCGGTGCGGGATGGAATTGACCCAGATCTGGCCGTCGTCCCAGTTGAACATGCCCAGGCCCTTCCACATATTGGAGAGGAAGATCTGCACGGGTGGACCGGGAAGAGGCGATTCAACCGTCCCCATGCGCGTGAGGGCGCGGTAGTTGAAGGCTTCGGGGTTATCGATGGCGTAGCGCAGCAGCGGCAGGAAGACGATCAGCGCGACCAGCGCCGAGAGGGCCAGCCACCAGACCGCCTGCCTGCGGACGCCTTTCGATACCGGGTGGATCAAGTATATGGCCACCGCGGCTGTGGCAGCCAGCGGCACGATGCGGAACGGGGTGTAGCCGTGCAGGCCAATGCCCATGGCCAGGCCCGCCAGCAGAAAGTCGTTGCGATCGCGCGTCCGCAGGCCGTGCAGGAGGTAATAGAGCACGGGCGCGGTGAACAGGGGGTAGAGCGGGAAGCGCAGGCCGATACGCGCGATGACGTTCAGCCAGTAGGAGATGCCGACGAGGAAGAGGGCGATCAGCCCCAGGCGCGGCCCGCCCAGCTCCCTGCCGAGCAGGTAAATATACGGAAGGGTGAGCACGCCCAGGAGTGTGGTGCCGAGCTTGAGGCTCAGGAAGGAGAAGCCGGTCCCGAAGACCTTCGCCATCAAGAGGGTCCAGTACATCTGGAAAGCTTCACGGCCGGTGTTGCGCGGGAAGAAGATGAGGGTCTTGCCGAGGGTGATCTCGTACACATCCCAGAGCTTCTCGGCATGATCGCTGAACGGCTCGTTGGGGATGGCAGCCACGCGGTTCAGGCGGAAGAACAGCCCCAGGCCAAAGACCGCCACGACGAGGGCGGCCCACAGCAGGGCTTTGCGTCTTGCTTCAGGGCTCAGGGGCGCACGCGGAGCGGAAGGGCGCCGCAGCCACATGGCCCACAGGAAGCAGCCGACGGCCGCCAGCCAGAGGGCCAGGTTCGTCCAGGTGAAGAGGTCATCACCCAGGGCGAGGAAGGCCATCACCGAGAGGGCTGCGGATAGCAGCAGGGGGAGCAGGCGCAGGGTCAGCGGATCGCCGCCGGAGGAGCCGGCCGCGCGCAGGGGCGTCAGGCGCCATTCGCCCGCGAAATAGGACCAGAGCGCCAGGGCGAGGGCGAAGATGTAGAGGCCGATCGCCAGGTCGGACTGGCGGCGGGGAGGCTCGAGCATCAGCTGGGCGAAGAGCGCCAGGGTGATGGCCCCCACGGCGCGCCAGGGAAAAGTCACAGCCGCGAGGGCTGCAGCGGGAGCGACGGCCGGGGTTTCAGGCTCGATGGGGAGAGGAACAGGATGGGCGGCCAGTTCGGCCTGCTCGGCCGCGCCGCGCTCCACGGCCTCGCGTCGCTCCACGCTGACCAGCGAGCCGAGGAAATTAAAGAAGGAATTCCAGTCACGCGTGACGGACTTGAAGAAGTCCAGGACGGTTGGCTCGGAAGGCCCCGGCTCAACCGGGGAGGGAGTATCCGGCAGGCTCATGGGTGCTTCACCCCGTGCGGATGAAAGATAAATAGACGACCAGACCGTCCCTGCAAGGCGTGATGAATATGGAAGAGGCAGATACGGTTATCCAATGTGTTTCCCATCAAAACAGCGAATAAAAAACGCGCCGGAGCGGAGGGCGTCAGCGCGGCTTTCTGGCAATGTAAAAGGTGTAAGCACCCCGGGGGTGCTCCGGACTCTGCATATATTTCCGCAGGCTCCGCTCGGTGAAGTAAAGGTTCCAGCGCGTGGGCGATAGGATCCAGCGCCCGAAGAGGGCATGCGGCAGCAGGGTGGGCGCCCCAAAATAATGGCCCCATTCTAACACGCGCAGCGCTTCGGGCGAGAAGTAGTGCCACCAGCGCTCCAGGGTCAGGCCGGCATCCGCCAGCCACGCGCCCCAGCCATCGGGGTCGAGGGTGTGCTCGGTGCGGGACATTTTGCGGAACCACTCGGTATAGCCCGGTCCCAGCACCTTTGATAGCGATAGATAGCTGAGATAGCGCGGGTTGGGGACGCAAAAATAGAAGGGGGCACCGGGCTTCAACACGCGCCCCACTTCCTTGAGCACATCGGGGGCGTGGGGGATGTGCTCCAGCACGGAGTTGGAAAATCCGCTCCCGAAATAATTATCGGGGAAGGGGGAGCGGGCGCCATCCGCCTCCACGAGCAGGTGGTACTTGCCGTAGTGTTTGGCCTCGTGGATGGGCCCGTGCCAGGGGTCCAGGCCCACGTCGATCATGCCGTCGAAGGTCAGGGCGCCGAAGTTGCCGTCGCCGCAGCCCACGTCCAGGATGGGGCCGGGGAACTCGAGATCATCGTAGAAGCGCGACTCGATGGCGCGCAGCAGGCCGCGGAAATAAGGCAGGTCGCGAATGTGCAGGAAAAGATGGTCCTTGGGGGCGGTCACCTGTCTTTTTTCCTTCCCAGGCTCTCAAACAGCTTTTCGTACTCCGCGGCGATGGAATCAGGGTCATATGCCCGCCGGATGGCTTCGATGTCGCCGCGGAATTTCTCCGGCCCGTCCAGCACCTCCAGGATCCGATCCGCCAGGCTGGCGGGGTTCCCGATCTCCGAGACCCGTCCCGTGCCGTGCATCTGCACCGGCATGCGCACACCCGGGAGGGCGGAAGGCACCACCGGCACGCCGTTCAGCATGGCCTCGATCTGGACAAGGCCGAATGCCTCCGTGGAGTTCAGGGAGGGAACCGTCAGCACGTCGAGGGCAGGATACATGGCCGAGAGCTCCTGGGGCGACAGGTTGCCGAGAAATTCCCACTTCCCTGCTTTTTCGTACTCGTGGATCTTCGGGGCAAGGCGGCTGAAATAAGCCTGCTCCCCCATCACGTTCTGATGCTGGCCGGCGAACAACACCCGGGCATCGGGATACTTTTTCAGGATCGCCGGCAGGGCTTCCAGCAAAACCTCCACACCCTTCTCGGAGGCGAAGCGCGTGACCATGCCGATCACGGGACGTTTCGTGCGCGTCTGGTGCTGCACGGCAAACGCCTCCACCGCGCCCGGGGCGGCCGGAGGCAGCTCCACGGGCGGGAGGATGGGGGTCAGCTTGTAGGCATAGCGCGATAAATAGGAAGAATGGTCAGCGTAGTCGCGCGTGTAGGTCACAATATGGTCCGAGAGGATGCCCGCCATGTTATTCTGGAACTGGACCACGAGGTTGACAAGGCGGTTGAACAGGCCTGCCGGGAGATGCAGGTCGCAGTGATAGGTGAGGACGGCGGGCTTGCCCATGAGGCGGCCGCGAAAGGCCACACCCGGCGCGTCGAACTGCGGCAGGTGCATCTGCACCACATCGTGCTCGGCAACCAGCCTGGTCGCCACCCAGCCGAAGGCCGGCGCGATCACACCCTTGCTGACGCGCAGCAGAACCGGGATGCGCAGGATGCGCACCCCATCCATCACCTCCTCGCGCGGCAGGGAGGGGTCATACTGCGTGGTCATCACGGTCACCTGGTGGCCGCGTTTGACAAAAGCGCGCGCCAGCCGCTCAGCGTAGATGGTAAGGCCTGAAGTGTGCGGGCGATAGTAGGTGAGGACCGTGAGGATCTTCATGGCGATCTTGGGCGGCCCCCGGCGCCTGACAGCTTAACGAGGCGGGGCAGCCGAAAGCGGATTATACCCGTTTGCAGGGGGAAGCACCGTATCCACAAGTACGGCCAGGTCGGCGGCAGATGCCTGCGGCGAGAGCCAGGCCAGGAACTCCGTATTTCCCTTGGGGCCCAGCACCGGCGAGCGGAGCAGGCCGCGCACCCCCAGGCCGCTGGCCTGTGCGAAACCCAGCACATCCAGCAGAACGGCGCGGTGGATCAGCGGGTCGCGGATCACCCCGTCGCCGCGGGCTACATCTTTGCGTCCTGCCTCGAACTGCGGCTTGATAAGTGCCACGATATCGGCGGGCCCCCATCCCCGGATGACCGGAAGCAGGATCTTCAGGGATATGAATGAAGCATCCACCGTCACCAGGCTGACCGGCTCGGGCAGGGAGGCGACATGCCGGGCGTTGGTCTCCTCCATGACGAGCACGCGAGGATCACTGCGCAGCTTCCAGTGCAGGATGCCCTTGCCCACGTCAATGGCGAGGACGCGGCGCGCACCGCGCTGCAGGAGGCAATCGGTGAAACCGCCGGTGGAAGCGCCCACATCCGCGCAGACGCCTCCCTCCACCGGGATGGGAAAGGCCTCCAGGGCGGCCTCGAGCTTATCGCCGCCGCGCGAGACGAAACGCGGCCCCGCATCCACGCTGACAGGGGCATCGGGGTCCACGGTCACCGAGGGCTTCAGGGCCACCTGATCCGCGATGCGCACCTGCCCGGCCATGATAAGCGCCTGGGCCTTGGCGCGCGATTCGGCCAGCCCGCGCTCCACCAGCAGCAGGTCCAGGCGCTTTTTGTTCATGAATAAATTATATCCCGGCAAACAAGGTACAATTACCGCCATGTTAAAGGCCCTGCTTAAAACCATGCGGCCGAGACAGTGGACCAAGAACATCTTCGTCTTCGCGGCCCTGGTCTTCGACAAGCAATTATTCCTCCCCTCCCCCTTCCTGCGAACACTGGCCGGTTTTGCGCTCTTCTGCCTGATCTCCTCGGCGGTATACATCCTCAACGACCTGGCCGACATCGAAGCCGACCGCCAGCACCCGGAGAAGAAGCATCGACCCATCGCCTCGGGCAGGCTGTCGACAGAGGCGGCCTGGGGCGCGGCGATCGTGCTGGTGGTCCTGGCCGTGGGCCTGGGCTGGCTGCTCACGCCGAAGTTCGCGGCCGTGCTGGCGGCCTACCTGGTCATCAACCTGCTGTACTCAAAATGGCTGAAGCACGTTGCCATCGTGGATGTGCTCATCATCGCGGCGGGCTTCGTGCTGCGCGTGGCGGCGGGCGTGACGCTCATCCACGTGGAGCGGTTCTCCCCCTGGTTGTACGTGGTCATGACGCTGCTTTCGCTCTTCCTCGGCTTCGGCAAGCGCCGCGCGGAATTGAGCCTGCTCTCGCAGGACGCCGTCTCCCACCGCAAGGTGCTGGACGGCTACACCCTGTCCCTGCTGGACCAGTACATCCTGATCGTGTCCAGCACCACCGTGGTGGCGTACTCGCTGTATACCTTCTCCGCGCCCAACCTGCCGGCCAACCACACCATGATGCTGACCATCCCCTTCGTGGTGTACATGATCTTCCGCTATCTGTACCTGATCCACGCGGAGGAGGCGGGCGGCGCGCCGGAGGAGATCCTGCTCACCGACCGGCCCTTCCAGGTCGCCATGCTGCTGTGGGCCCTGGTGGTGCTGGCGGTCTTCTACTTTTCCTGATCCCGTTCCCTGCCCTCATGACAACCGCCTCCGCGCCCGGAAAGATCATCCTCTTCGGTGAGCATGCCGTGGTGTACGGGCGTCCCGCGCTGGCCGTGCCGGTGACGGAGGTGCAGGCCCGCGCAGAGGTCTCGGCAAGGGAGGCGCCGGGCATCCGCATCTCCGCGCCGGAGGTAGGACTGGCAGCGGACCTGAACGCCCTCCCCTCCGACCATCCGATCGCGGCGGTGGTGCACAACCTGCTCTTCAGCCTGGGCATCCCGTCCTTCCCATCCATGGATATCAAGATCACCTCCACGATCCCGGTGGCCTCGGGGCTGGGCTCGGGAGCGGCCGTCTCGGTGGCGCTGACGCGCGCCCTCTCGGAATTCCTGGGCCAACCCCTGACGGATGAGCAGGTTAACGCCTTCGCCTTCGAGATCGAGAAGCTGCACCACGGGACGCCTTCGGGGATCGACAACACGGTCATCACCTACGAGGCCCCGGTCTATTTCATTAAAGGAAATCCCCCGGAAAGGCTGGCTGCAGCGCAGCCCTTTACGCTGGTCATCGGGGATACCGGCGTACCTGCGCCCACGAGAGAATCCGTGGGGGATCTGCGCAGGCTGTGGGAGGCGGACCGCGGACGCTGGGAGGCGGTCTTCGACCGGGTCGGGACTCTCGTGGAGCTGGCCCGTGGGATGATCGAGACAGGCAATGCCGGGGAAATGGGCAGGTTGATGGACCGCAATCATGCGCTGCTGCAGGAAATGACGGTCTCCTCCCCTGGGCTGGATACGCTGGTGGAGGCCGCCCGCGCAGCGGGAGCCCTGGGAGCGAAGATGAGCGGAGGAGGGCGCGGCGGCAACATGATCGCGCTGGTCCGTCCGGAGGAGGCGGGGCAGGTGAGCGGGGCCCTGCGCGCGGCGGGGGCGAGGCGGGTCATCGTCACCACGGTCAGGACATGAACAGCCTGCTGCTCAAACTGGTCCTGGCGCCGCTGATCATCGGCTCCGCCAGCCTGGCGGGGCGACGGTGGGGGACGGCGGTGAGCGGCTGGCTGGTAGGGATGCCCCTCACCACGGGGCCGGTCGTGTTCTTCGTGGCGCTGAGCCATGACGCGGCCTTCGCGGCCCGCTCAGCGCTGGGGGTGCTGAGCGGAGGCTTCTCGCTTGTGATCTATGCAGTGAGCTATGCCTGGCTGGCAAGGCGCTTCCACTGGCTGCCATCCCTGGCGGGCGGGCTGACGCTCTTCGCCATCAGCACGATTATCCTGGATACCCTGACCTTCCCACTGCTGCCGCTGTTCTTCGCTGTGACGGCTGCCATCCTGCTTGGGCTGCGCCTGATGCCGGAGGAAACGCCCCTGCCTCCCGTGGAGGAAAAACCGGGGAAATGGGATCTCCCGGCGCGCATCCTGCTGGGCACAAGCATCATCCTGCTCCTGACGGGGATCGCGCCGTACATCGGTCCGCGCCTGACCGGGCTGCTGGCGACCTTTCCGCTGTACATCTCCATCCTGGCGGTCTTCAGCCAGCGCCAGCAGGGACCCAACGGCCCGGCGCACATGCTGCGCGGGCTGCTCTACGGAATGTTCGCCTTTGCAGGATTCTTTATCACGCTGGGACTATTGATCGAGAGGCTGGGGATCGGGTGGGCTTTCAGCGCGGCGGTGGTGGCGGCGCTGTTCGTGCAGGGCTGCTCGCTGCTGGTGCTGAGGAGAACAGGGGCGGTGATGACCCGCCCGCTTGGGGACGATTGAGGCGGACCCACGACTGAAGTCGTGACTACTTCATCAGATGGGCCTGGAAGAATTCGAGGATGGCGCGGATCATCTGGTCGCGCTCGGGGGAGCCCACGGGGAAGATCAGGTTGTGGTCGCCATTCTGGATCACCATCAGGCGCGCCTCCACGCCTGCCGCAGTGAGCGCCTCCGCAAGGTGCTGCGATTGGGCCAGCGGGACGGTCAGGTCGTTCTCCCCGTGCAGGATCAGGAAGGGAGGGTCATCGGACGAGACCCAGGTCATGGGGCTGGCCGCGGCCAGGCGCGGGTCTGATAGGGCGGTGACGCCGAAGATCTCCCGGCCCACTTCGGAGGCATAGGGGGTGGAGTCATCGGTCAGGTCGGTCGGGCCGGCCAGGTCCACCACAGCCTGCACCCGGCTGGAATAACCCGCGTACTCCCCCACATCGAAACCCGCCGATTCATCCGCCGTGCCCGCCAGCGCAGCCAGGTGCGCCCCCGCGCTGTGACCGATCACGCCGATGTGGTCGGGGTCGATGCCGTATTCGGCGGCATGGGCGCGAAAGGAGCGCACCGCGCACTTCACATCCTCGATCATGGCTGGCATCTTCCATTGGGGCGCGAGACGGTAATCAATGGAAACCACGGTAAAACCCGACTGGACGAAGAGGAACTGTCCTTCAAAGCCTGAGCCCCCCGCGCGGCTGCCGCTCGTCCAACCGCCTCCGTGCACGTAGATGATGAGCGGCCGCGGGCCCTCCCCGCTCTGGGCAAAATAGATATCGGCCGGCAGGGAGACGCCCCCGGCACTGCAATACGTCACGCCCCGCTCCTCCAGCGCATGCATGGGGGGCAGGGCCAGGGTCTCCACAGGGGTGGGCGTGACCGCAGGAGAGGGAGATGCGGTGACCGTTGGCGAGGCGACCGGTGAGGGAGGGAGAGTCGGGGGGACTGCCGGCAGCGGCCCGGAGAGCGAACATCCCAGGGAGGCCAGCAGCAGAAGGAAGGGTCCGAAAGGGGCGATGATCCGCATGTCGGAAGTATAACGGATGCAGGGAAGGGGCGTTATATCAGATACAAGGCTTCCCTTGCACGCACAATCGCGGTTTAATCCAGATCAAGGAGAGAAACAAGATGATACCCATAGGTGATGACGACAGCGGGCGAAGGCTTATTCCAATTGTCACGTACGGCCTGATCGCAGTCAATGTGCTGTTCTTCCTGGTGGAGCTGAGCGGAGGCGATGCCTTTATCGAGCGCTGGGCCTACGTGCCTGCCCGGTTCCTGGCGAACCCGGTGGGGGAATTCCTCACGATCTTCACCTCCATGTTCATGCATGCCGGCTGGGTGCACCTGATCGGCAATATGGTGTACCTGTGGATCTTCGGGGATAACGTGGAGGACCGGCTGGGCCATGGACTGTTCCTGATCTTCTACTTCCTGTGCGGCATCGCTGCCACCGCCCTGCAAACGGTCTTCAGCCTGGGCTCGAACGTCCCCAACGTGGGAGCCTCGGGGGCCATCGCCGGGGTGCTGGGCGCATACCTGCTCATGTACCCGCGCCAGCGGGTGAGCGTGCTGATGGGGCGGGCCGTAGTCCCGATGTCTGCCCTGATCGTGATCGGCTTCTGGTTCGTGCTGCAGCTCTTCAGCGGCTTCAGCTCCATCACGGCGGCCTCGCAATCCGAGGGCGGCGTGGCCTACATGGCGCACGTGGGCGGCTTTATCGCCGGCGCAGCGCTGACCTTCCTGCTGGGCGGCACGCGGCAGAGGGCGCTGCCGCCTCCCGGATACCGCTATTAGGTTTCTCTTGTCAAAAAAGCAAGAGCGGCTTCCAAGGAGCCGCTCTTGCATTTAACAAGAGCCCTACGATTCGCTGAACATCCTTCGATGGGTCTTCATCATGCAGGCGTCCATGACCACCTGCAGGCCCGCGGCACGCGCCATCTCGGCGGCGGCCTCGTTCACGATCTCCTCCTGCATCCAGACGGCCCTGGCCCCGATGCGGATGGCCTCCTCCACCACCGGAGGCACGTCCTCGGGCTTGCGGAAGATCTGCACCACATCGATCTTCTCAGGCACAGCCGAGAGGGAGGGGTAGCTCTTCGCGCCCAGGATCTCCTGCGCGGTGGGGTTGACCGGGATGACCCGGTAGCCGTGCGCCTGCAGATATTCGCCCACCTCGTAGCTTTCCTTCTGCGGGTTGGATGAAAGGCCCACACTGGCGACCGTGCGCGCCGTGGAAAGGATCTCTTTCATGGTCGTCTCTTTATCCATCTCTTCTCCTTCTCCTTTTCCCTGTATTAACGATCCAAAGGGTGGGACATTCTACCATCAGGGCCGCCGCAGGAGGAGCCTGGCAGCATTCCTCCCGGCGATGCCGCTGACCCCGCCTCCGCCGTGGACACCCGAGCCACCGAGATACAGCCCCTTAATGGGTGTCTCGTGGTTGGCGTAACCGGGGATGGGGCGCATGAAGAAGATCTGATCCAGCATGATCTGCCCATGATTGAGGTCACCCTCCGTCAGGCCGTAGATGGTCTCCAGGTCCACAGGCGTGAGGGTCTTGCGGGCCGCGATCCGGGACTCGAGATCCGGGAAGTGCTGCGCAAGCGTCCGAATGGCCAGGTCCTCCAGGCTTTCTCTCCCTGTCTCCCAGTCCCCCTCCTTAAGGAAATAGGGCGCATACTGGAAGTGGATGGAAACGACATCCTCACCGGTCGTAAGCTCCAGGAAGGGCTGCGCGGAGACCCTGCCATATTTGGCGGCATCATAGGCCTCCTCCAGGCAGCGGATGGAAGGCGCGACCACACAGGTCATTCCGGGCGACAAGCCGGCCGGCAGGCTCTTCAATCCAAGATGCACCCTGGCCACAGACCCGCGCATCTTAATGGACTGCACCTTCCAGACGAACTCGGGAGGCAGTTGCATGGGTCCCACCAGCGAGAGGAAGGCCCGCCGCGGATCCATCGAGGCGATGACCGAAGAGGCAGCGACCTCCTCCCTGCCGGCAAGCTCCACACCCATGCAGGCGCCCGCCTCCACCAGGATGGAGGTCACCTCGCTCCCCGTGCGGACCTCCCCGCCAGCCTTCCGCACTGCCTCCGCCAGCACCTGCGTGACCGCCCCGGCGTGACCAGTATGGCGATGTGCCAGCCCGCCGCGGATCATCCAGTTGTGGAGCAGGTTGAAGGAGGTGCCCGCGGAGAGCGGCCCCAGGGTGACGCCGTACACCCCCAGCGAGGCGATGGCGGCGCGCACCACATCCGATTCGAAATATTCCTCGGCCAGCTCGAAGACCGGCATGGCAAGGGCGCGGATGATCTCCAGCATGTCCTTGCGGCCCATCAGGCGCAGGTCCAGGGCCAGCTCGGCCAGCCCCAGCGCTCCGGCCAGCGGCGGCCGCGGCAGAGGAGGGATGATCGTGGCGTAGGCTTCCTCAAGGAAAGCGGCGGCGCGGTCCATAAAGCGCACGAACTCCGGCCAGCGCCGGGCATCCTTTTCCGAAAAGCGCCGGATGGACTCAGCCGCCTCCTGAGGAGTGCCGCCCAGTTCCAGGCGGCCCCCCTCCGGCAGCAGGGATATGAAAGCGGGGTCCGCGGCCGGGGCCGGGTGGTCCAGCTTCAAGGCACGCACGATATCGGGGCGCAAGCCTCCGCTCTGGACCATATCGGCATGGAAGCCACCGAACTCCTCCGTGACCAGCGTCCCCCCGGGGACCCCGCTCCGCTCCAACACCAGCACGCGCCTGCCCGCCCGGGCCAGGTACGCGGCGGCTGTCAGCCCGTTGTGGCCGGCTCCAATGATGATGTGATCGTATTTATCCATGCTCCACCCCGTGCACCTCAGCGCAGCTCCTTCAGGATCTCGCGGGCGGCCAGCATGCCGGGCGCGCCCATCACACCTCCGCCGGGATGCGCGCCCGCGGCGCCAAAGTAGTATCCCGGCACAGGGGTGCGGAAATCCGCCCACTGCGGCACGGGCCGCAGGAAGAACAACTGGTGCAGCAATAACTCGCCGTGGAAAATGTTCCCTCCGCTGATGCCCGCAATGGCTTCGATATCCACGGGAGTGATGACCTGCTGGCCCAGGATGAGGCCGCGGATGCCCGGCGCATATTCCTCCAGCGTGGAGATGACGGTCTCGGCAAAGGCTTCTTTTTTGGCCGCGTCCCAGCCGCCCTCGAGATCATAGGGTGCGTACTGCACGAAGCAGGAGGCCACATGCTGTCCGGGCGGAGCCATATCGGGGTCAATGACCGAGGGGAAGATCATATCAATGTAAGGGCGCGAGGAGAACCGGCCGTACTTGGCCTCGTCGTAGGCCCGCTCGATGTAATCAATGCCCGGGCTGATGGAGACCGCGCCGCGGTGCAGGACGGACTCCTGGGGCCGCCCTTCCGGGTAGGGCAGCGCGCTGAAGTTCGGCAGCCCGCTCAGGGCCAGGTTGAGCTTGCCGGAGGAGCCGCGCATGCGGAAATTACGGATGGAACGCAGAAAATCATCCGGCAGATCGCGGGGCTCCAGGAACTGGAGGAAGCTGCGCCGCGGGTCGGCCGCGGACAGGACCGCCCGGGCATACAGCTCATCCCCGTTCTCCAGGGCCACACCGACGGCGCGGCCGTTCTTGACGATCACGCGCGCCACAGGCGCGTCCAGGCGCAGGTCCGCGCCGGCCGCCCGGGCCGCCGAGGCGATGGCCCCGCTCACGCCGCCCGAGCCGCCCTTGGCAAAGCCCCAGGCGCGGAAAGCCCCGTCGATCTCGCCCATGTAGTGATGCAGAAGCACGTAGGCCGTGCCGGGCGAGCGCGGACCCAGGTAGGTGCCGATGATCCCGCTGGCCGCCTTGGTGCCCTTGAGCGCGTCCGTCTCGAACCACTCCTCCAGCAGATCGGCGGAGGATTGGGTAGCCAGTTTGGCCAGCCCGTAGAGCTCAGTGTCACTCAAGCCGGAGGCGAACTTGCCCACCTTGAGCAGGCCCAGCAGGTCGCGCGGGTGCAGGGAGGCCGGGTCGGGCGGGACCAGGCTGAGGAAGGGCTTGACCGCCTTGGCGAGCCGCACCATCCGGCGGGAGTACTCGTCATAGGCCTCGGCGTCCCGGGGAGAATGGCGGTAGATCTCGCGGCGGGTGAGGTCATGGTCGTCCCATATACCCAGGTAATCCCCGTCTGCAGTGGGGGTGAACGTGGAAGGCAGGGGCAGGATCTTCAGCCC
>CAZSPX010000045.1:0-10653 GCA_964608885.1 uncultured Anaerolineaceae bacterium
CGAGGCCGCCGCCAAGGCCAGGATGCTGGTCAATGCCACGAACGGGGACGGCTCGCTGGCGGCGCTCCGGGCCGCCGGGCCGGAGCGCCTGAACGGCAAAGTGCTGATGGACATATCCAACCCGCTGGATTTCTCACGCGGGATGCCCCCCTCCCTGTCTGTCTCCAACACCGATTCGCTCGGCGAGCAGATCCAGCGCGAGTTCCCGGAGCTGAGGGTGGTTAAGACACTGAACACGGTCACTGCCCATATCATGGTGTACCCGGCAGGGGTTGCAGGCGGAGACCACCATGTATTCCTCAGCGGGAACGACGCCGGGGCCAAGGAGGCGGTCTCGGAGATCCTTAGGAGCTTCGGCTGGAGGCATATCCTCGACCTGGGCGATATCTCCATGGCGCGCGGCCTCGAGATGTACCTGCCCCTCTGGCTGCGGTTATGGGGCGCGCTGGGCACCGGGATGTTCAACATCAAGATCATGCAGTAAGGAAGGCAAACCATGGAACACAAGACCACACTCGGCAAGAGCAGCCTGCGCGTCCCCCGGATGGGCGTTGGGGCCATGACCTGGGGTGATCCCCGTGGCCTGGCGCGACTGCATCCTGCCACATCGGCTTATGGCGGTGCGGAGGGCCTCGAGGAGGAAAGGCGTGCTGTGGAGGTCAGCCTGGCGGCAGGAGTGGACCTGTTCGACACAGCCGCCATGTACAGCCTGGGGGCGGCAGAGCGCCGGCTGGGTGAGCTGGCGCAGGGCTGTGACCTGCTGATCGCCACAAAGTACCCCGCGGGCTTTTCGTTCAAAGCGGAGGATTTTCCCCGGGAGCTGGAAGACACCCTCACACGCCTGGGACGGGAGCACATCGACCTGTACCAGCACCATTACCCCAATTCCCGGCTGTCGATCCCGGAGCTGATGAACAGGGTAGCGGATGCGGTGGAGGCGGGGAAGGTCAAGGCCGCGGGCGTGAGCAACTATTCGGCCGCACAGATGCGGGAGGCCCATGCCGCCCTCGCCAAACGCGGGATCCCGCTGGCCTCCAACCAGGTGGAATATTCCCTCCTTAAGCGCCAGCCTGAAACGAACGGCGTCCTGGATGCCTGCCGCGAACTGGGCATCGCGCTGATCGCGTATTCCCCGATGGCGGGCGGCATGCTGACGGGGAAATATTCACCACAGTACCGCCCGGGTGGATTCTTCCGGCGGCTGCTCCCACAATACGGCGTCAAGGTTTTGGAGGCGATGCAGCCCCTGCTAAAAATGATGCGCGAGATCGGCGAAAAATACTCAAAGACCCCGGCCCAGGTGGCCGTTCGCTGGCTGATCGAGAACCCCGTCGTCCTGCCCATCCCCGGTGCGAAGAACGGCCGGCAGGCGGCCGATAATGCCGGGGCACTCTCGTTCTCACTCACGCCGGAGGAATTGGAGGCACTGGACCGGGCCTCGCTGCCCTGGCGCAAGCCACAGTGAACCGGGTTGGGCGATCACCGGAAACCTGAAGGCGCTCTTCTATTGCGGAGGGCGCTTTTTATTTTAAGGGGCGGTACAATATATTCACTTATTGCGTTGGGCGGGTTTTTAATGGCATTGAGGCCAGGCTTTGGTTAATCATTCCAATATCAAAGGAGATGGATCATGAAGCGGCTTCTGGGTCGTTCAGGGATCGAAGTGAGCGCGCTGGGGATGGGGTGCTGGGCCATTGGAGGGCCTTTCTGGAATGGAGAGACGCCCAACGGCTGGGGCGAGGTGGATGACGCGGAGTCCATCCGCGCCCTCCACGCCGCGCTGGATCGGGGCGTGAACTTCTTCGATACGGCCAATGTGTATGGAGCGGGGCACAGCGAACGGGTGCTGGGGCGCGCCTTCCTCGGCCGGCGTGACCAGGTGGTCATCGCCACGAAGTTCAACGCTGTGTTCGACGAGGCCACCCGCCAGGTGACCGGCTCGGACCCCTCGCCGGAGGGCATTCGCAGGGCCTGCGAGGATTCCCTGCGCCGGCTTAACACCGATTACATCGACCTGTACCAGTTCCACGACAACGGCTATCCCCCGGAGAAGGCCGCGCCTGTGCGCGACACCCTGGAGGGGCTGGTGCAGGCCGGCAAGATCCGCGCCTACGGCTGGAGCACCGACTTCGTCGAGCGGGCAGCGGTCTTCGAGCAGGGGCCGAAATGTACCTCCATCCAGCTGCAGCTCAACGTGCTGGATGACAACCCGGAGATGATCGCCTTCTGCGAGGCGCACAACCTGGCCGCAATCAATCGCGGGCCGCTGGCGATGGGCCTGCTGACCGGAAAATACAACCCCTCGACCGAGGTCGCGGTGGATGATGTGCGCGGCCGGAACAGCCCGGACTGGATGAAGTACTTCAAGGACGGCAAGCCCAACCTGGAATGGATGTCCAGGCGCGAGGCTATCGTGGAGGTCCTCACCAGTAATGGGCGGACGATTGCGCAAGGCGCCCTTGCCTGGTTGTGGGCGCGCACACCCCAGACGATCCCGATCCCGGGCTTCCGCACGGTGAAGCAGGTAGAGGAGAATGCCGGGGCCATGGACTTCGGCCCGCTCACCCCGGAGCAGATGGACCTGATCGAGGGTATCTTGCAAAGACCAGTGCATGCCTGAAAGCCGCCGCGTCTGCCCGCTCTGAACTACAGGGAATGACATGAAGAAACGGCGATTATCGCCTCAGAACATCACCATGATCCTGATCGCTCTCATCGGCATGGTGGGGACGGTCATCGCTGCGTACTTTGCCTACCGTGGGAATACCGCCGCAGCGGAATTAACGCTCCGATCCGCCCTGACCCGGGAAGCCGAAGCATCCCTGGTGCCGGGGAAGGAGCCTCTCATTGGGAAAATTCGCTTTGCCTCGCCCACCGACCCTGCCGCGCTGAATCCGGACCTGCAATGGGAGGCGGGAAGCTCTGAGCCAAGCGGGTATCAACTATCGGAGGATGGGGTCCGCCTGACTGCCGGCCCCTTCACCTGGCCGAATTACCCTGCCATCTATTACCGGGCGCCCTTCGAAGGTGATTTCGAAGTGCAGGTGAAGCTTGTTTTCAGTTCTCCGATATCTAGACTCAATACGGCTCAAATGGCGGGACTCGTGATCCTCCCCCGGAACGCACGCCTGGTAGCAGGGGATTCCGGTTTCCCGGCAGATTGGGCAGTTGCCTCGAAATTCATCAGTGATGCCGGGATCCTCGTGGGCTGCCGGGGCGCGTGGACGGACTATTCATCCGATACGGTTTTTCTGAGAGTGGAACGCAAAGACGATGTCTGGAGATGCGCTTATAGCGAAAACGGCGATAACTGGACGAGATCCGTGATCAACCTGGAGGCCGACGCCCTGAGCGGCAGGCAGTTGGAAACGGGCCTGTTCGCTTATTCAGATACCGCTGATTCGATCACGGTCGAGTTCTCGGATTGGAGCCTGACCAGGAAGTGACAGGGATCCAACCAGCGCATTGACCAGGGAGGGGATGCCACAGGTTGGCATCCCCTCCTTTTGATCCGGCTGGCATGTATCCATGGATCCAGTGAGCGTGCCCTATGGGCCGATATAGCTCCCACGCGTGGAGGCAAACCCGTCGAAGTATTCCGTCCCCAGCACTGACGTGCTGAGTCCCACAGAAGGCCCGAGGCGCACCTTGTCCAGCAGATAGGTGCTGGTATCCAGGCCGCTCAGGGTCTGGACAGCAGCACCATCAATATACAGGGTATAGGAAGAGCCGGCCCCTCCCTGCCAGGCGATCTCGATCACGTGCGGGGCATTGGTAATGGTAACCCAGCCGGTCAGCGCCTGTGTCCCGCTCAGCTGCAGGACCCCGGCGCGAAGCTGCTGATTGGCACCGCTGGTCCGGTATTGCACCCGGAAGATCACCTTGCCGGTGGAGGTCAGCCCGGTCAGGATGCTGGTGGCCGCGCCGCCGGTGGTCGTGCCGTTGGGGTTGAAGGAGAAGCGGGCATGGTAGCCCGTCTCATTGGCAGGGGTCCGGTCTTCCACGTAGGCAGGGGTATTGCCCGAAAGAACGGCCTGCATCCCCTGCGCCCCGCTCAGAGCCGCGGCCGGAGAAACGGTCAGGCCTGCAGCCCCGTTGGTCGCGCTCCAGGCGGCAAAGCTCCCGGATTCAAACCCATCCGAAAAGATGAGATCCGAGGCGGAGCCTGTCGAGGTCGGGGTCGGGCTGATCCCGGCTGTGGGCGCGGCTGCAAGTGTACGCGTTGCGGTGGGTGTACGCGTGGGAGCCCGGGTCCGGGTGGGCTTTGGTGTTTTGGTGGGCGTGCGGGTGGCGGTAGCCGCGCCGGTCATTGTGGGAGTGGCGCTGGGGAGCGCTGTGTTAGTGGGAGTATAGGTTGGAAGCGCCGTACTGGTGGGTGTAAAGGTCGGCGGCAGCGGCGTTTCCGTGGGAGTTGATGTGAAGGTGGGCGGGAGCGGGGTATCCGTAGCAGTCGCAGTGAACGTAGGCGGAAGAGGCGTGTCAGTGGGCGTAAAGACCGGCTCAAGGGTTGCTGTGGGTGTATCGATGACTCCCGTGGTGGGCGTGAAGGTCGGCAGCGCAGTGGGCGTGGCGGTAGGCGAGCCCGCCAGCGACTGGAAGGCACGCAGCACATCCAGGCGGCCGCTGCCATAAATGTCATCGGGGCCGGCCGCGCCGAGGTCCACCGCCGAGGCGACCAGAGCGTCCTGCTGTTGGGAGGCAGCCAGGTCGGGGAAAGCCGAGAGAAGCAGCGCCAGCGCACCGGTCACATGCGGGGCGGAAAGCGAGGTGCCGGATACGTTGGTATAAAATCCGCCGGGATCGGTGGTGAAAATGCTGACACCCGGCCCAACCAGCTCGGGGAACACGCCGGTGGAGCCGCCGCAGGTCGTAGGCCCGCGGCTGCTGGAACCAGAGATCACACTGCTGTTGTTGATGGAGCCCACGGCAAAAGCGGAGGGGTTGTTGGCCGGGCTGACGCTGCTTCCGGCATACGGCCCGCTGTTGCCGGCAGAGAAGACCGGAAGGATGCCGGCCGCCCGCAGGGATTGCAGGTCGGGCTCGAACTCCAGGTTGCAGCCAGGGGTTGAGAAACCCCAGGAATTGTTCACCACCTCGGGCGCATCGGCGGTGGCAGGATCGCCATCCGGATCCAGGATCCATTGGAAGGCGAGGTGGATGGCGGTGGCCGAGGAGCCGCCCTGGTCGTTGAAGATGCGGGCTGCGATCCACTGTGCGCCCGGAGCCACCCCCACCGAGTTCCCGCTGAGGTCGCCGCCTACAAGCACACCCATCGTCCAGGTTCCGTGGCCGCCCAGGTCCACAGGCGCGAAAGGATGCTGGTTGAAGGGATCGTACCAGCTGTTGCTCCCCCCGCGCCAGCGGGCTGAAAGATCAGGATGGTTCACATCCACGCCGCTGTCTAGCGAGGCCACCACCGTGCCCTGCCCGGTGAAGCCCATGGACCACAGGGCCGGCGCGGACACCAGGGAGAGATTGGGCCCCGGGTTGGTCAGATCCGGCAGTTCATCCGAAATCGGTACGATATCAATAGCGTCCGGCGTGATGGAAAGGACATCGGGCTGGGCCGCCAGCTCCTGAATGACCGCTGCCGTGGAAGTCACCGACAGGCCGTTGAAGACCCAGAACGGGGTGAAGTCCTTCACCGACCCGTCCTGTTTACGGAGCTTAAGCAGGGCCTTCAGCGGACCCTGTGTCCCGTTGGCTGTCCCGCGCAGCGCGGCGATGACCCTGGCAAGGCGCTGGGCGCGGCGCAGCCCTCTCCCGGGGGGGAGGGCGGCCCGCTGCCGCAGCTGAACGATGACCGTGACCATCTCGCCCTGCTGGAGCGATCCCAGGCGACTCATCAGTGCGGGGTCGATCTTAACGGTCCGCGCGGGAAGCACCTCCACCCCGTTGAAGCCCTGCGCACGGGCGGACCCGTGGGGCTCAAGAGCCAGCACCACTAAAATGATTGACAGAAAATAAGCGACCCACTTCCTCATAGTCTGCCCTCCCAGGCATCACCTTACGATCACAGGGTCCGTGCGAACCGGACCGAACACCAGGCTGACTTCCGACCCGGGACGTATCGTCTGCCCGGCGGGAAAAAACATGACGAAGATCTTTCCGGCTTTCAGCCTTCCAGCGCTGTGCGAGTGCATGTGCGGCGCAAGGATCAGCGACTGCTGTCCCACCAGCAGGGCGGCCTGGTGCTGAAGGAGTACATGCGCCTTGTCCGGGTCCACAACCCTGAGGCGCACATCCACGATGCTGTCCATCATCGAGATCGCCACCAGTGAGACCTCGATGCCGTACTCATCCTCCAGCTCGGCCATCGTGGTGGGAGGTGTTTTGCAGACCTGCTCCAGCGAGCCTACATGGTGGCCGTATGCGCGCGTCACGGCCGTGTCCCACTGCCAGGCAAGGAACCCGACGGAGACGATCAGCGCCACCCCCAGGAATGGAGCGACCACGCGAAAAGCGGGTGTGAGAGTCCCTGCGTTCGTGCGATCTCTCCAGGGTCGGAACAGCGCCAGCAGCAGGAAGGCCCCCTCCACTGACAGCGAAACAACCCCGAAAGGAGTGAACCACTCCTCGACGTTCATGCCCGGCATTCCCAGGGTGCGGCTCCAGATGTACCCGGCGATCGAACCGGCCGCGAGCACACATCCCAGTACCCACCCCCAAACCTGGCGGTGGTGGATCGCGAACGCGGCCAGCAGCGAACCGAAGAAGTTGGCTGCAAAGAGCCAGCCCATGTAGGCGGCTTCTTCGTATTCACCCTGGGCGGTCAGGATATGCAGCAGGCCTGTCTCCAGGATCAGGAGGATCGCCAGCCAGTGAGGAAAACGGGAGCGCAGGGTCTGCATGGGAATCTATTCCGCCAGGAGGAGGTTGAGGTCGGAGGCCATGTCTTCAGGGGCGGTATCGGCGTCCCAATGCAGGCGCAGATCTCCGGCCCGATCAACGGCATAGATCAGGCTGGTGTGGGTCTCGCCGCCGTCCAGCACCACCACCCCGTAATCGTTCCAGATCCTGGAAAGGTCCTCCGGCCTGCCCGGGATGCCTGCAAAGGCCGGATCGAACTTTCCCAGGAAATCCTTCATGGCCCCGGGGGTATCGCGCACAGGGTCGGTGCTGACCAGCACCACCTGCACATCCCGGGCCTGCTCTCCCAGCATCTCACGCGCCAGCTTGATATGCGCCATCGCCAGGGGGCACTCGTCCACACAATTTGTGAAGCCGAAGAAGATCAAAACCACTTTGCCGCGCTGGCCGGAGAGCTGGAAAACGGAGCCATTCTGGTCCGGCAGGCTGATCTCCGGAGCAGCAGCCTTTGGCTCGACCACTTCCCCTTTAAAGGCCGGACCCAGCATGGAGCAGGCATTCAGTGCCAGCGCAAGGATCATCAACAGACTGAGTACAGGTCCCCGCCGATAATGAACCATTCTTTACCTCGCTTCAATGGGTTCAAGCGCAAGCCCACCAAAAACAAGCGTGACCTGCATGCCCGGTTTCACAATGCCCCTGGCATTGGGATAGAGCAGGAAGAGGTCCGCGCCATTCTCAAAGATGAACCCCCGGGAGATATCCTCCGCGGAAGCGTTGAGGGTCACCTCGCCCACGCGCAGGGCCGGGAAATTAGCCTTGTCCTCCAGCAGGGCACGGGCTCTCTGCGCGTCCACCATCTTCAGGCGGACATCCACCATCCCGCCCGCGGCCGTGACCGCGACCAGGTTCACCCGCAATCCGTACCGCTGCTCCATTTCAGCCCGGGAAGTGGCAGGAAGGGAGGGCGCGGGGGAGGCTCTAAGGGTGCGGACGGCAGCGATCGCGAGGATCAATATGACCAGAGCCGCCAGGACGATCTGGAAGCCCGGCTGGCGAATGAGCGAAGGTTTTTTAGCCAGGGCAGCCTGCATACCGATATAAACTCCTGCGCTGCGGGGAGCCTCCCGGCTGGAAGGCTCACCCGCAGCAAAAAACCGTTAGAGAGATCTGGAGGCTCCGATCCATACGGAGCCTCCAGGAACAGGGTCCGGATTATGGAAGGTCGAAGGCGTCCACATCCTGGGAACCGTCGGTCAGGCCCAGGCCGGTGCCATCGAAATAGGTTGACCAGACGCCAGCGTTGTAATAGACCACATCCTCATCTTCCACGGTTCCAAGCACAGGCACGGTAGTCGTGGTCCCTGCAAAGGAGAGGTAGAAGTGAGTGGCATCCACCCAGACCAACCCATCCACATTGGCGCCCGGTGCCAGGCCCAGGCTCCCTGTGCCATTCGCATCCACCACACGGGTGTAAGAGCTGCCGCCATTCCAGCGGTAGATATCCGCATCGTCGCCGGTCCCGCCTGCGCCCGGTGGAATGAGGGTGCTGTCAGTCGAGAAGTAGAGCGTCCCGCCAACGATGCTGATGGCGTCCAGATCTGTGCCTCCCACGCCATTGACGCTCCCGTCGAAGAAGAGCGACCAGGTTCCGGCGTTGTAATACACCACATCCTCATCCTGAACGGTCCCGAGTACAGGTACTGCGACCGCTCCGCTGAAGGACATATAGAAATGGGTTGCATCCACCCGGTCGAAGCCGTCCACATTGGCTCCGACGGGCAGACCCAGGCTGCCCAAGCCATTGGCGTCGATCGCCCGGCTGAAGCCCGACCCGTTATAGAAGTAGATGTCAGCATCATCCGCGGTCCCCCCCACACCCGGGACAGCAACCGCAGTACCAGAGGTCGAGAAATACAGAGGCCCGCTGATAATGGTGACGGTATAGACCTGGCCCACGAAGGGCAGGCCGGCCGATGGCAGGGCGTTCCCGGCCACGTCGGCGATCCCGGTGGGGGAAGTCAGGTTGAGGCCCAGGGTGCCGGTGCCAGTGCCGGTGCTGGCGGTGACCGTCCAGGTGGTTCCAGAGCCGCTCACCGAGGTGATGGCAGCGCTGGCCGAAAGGCCCGTGCGCACGAGCGTGAAGTTGCCGGCGCTCACACCCGTCACTGCCTCGGAGAAGGTGACCGTAAAGTGGACGGTCCCCGGCGAAGCCGGATTCGGGTCGGCACGCGTGATACTGAGCACCGCGGGCGGCGTCTTGTCGACCACCAGCATATAAGTGCAGTCCATCGGACCCCAGTTCCCGGCGGCGTCCCTGGCATGCACGCAGAAGGGGTGCGAGCCTGCGCTCAGTGCATTGATGACCACCAGCGGCACATCCGCAAAGCCGTTCTCAGCCGGGCTGTTGAAAATTCCGTCATTGGCCACAAAGGCGAAGCCGGAACCGGTCGCACCGGGAGCATCAATGAAGCCTTCGGCGCCGCTGAGTTTCGAGCCGCCCGTGGATACATCACTGAAACTGGCGGTGACCCGCACGGCCTGGACGGAGGTGTTAAGGGGCTTGGTCCCGTTATTGGGGTTATAGGTGGCGCTCACGCTCGTGACCAGCGGCCCGGCGGTGTCGATCACCAGACTGGCAGTGGCCTCCGCGCCCCAGTTGCCCAGGGCATCCTGCCCGCGCACATGGGCGGTATGCGTGCCTGCGCTCAGGCCGGAGGGGATGGTAATGGTGAGGGTCTTGAGCACCGCCGGCGTGCCCACCGGCACGGCGACATGCACACCCGAATCGACCCAGTACTCGGCGGCGGTCACATTGCTGCCGCCGGCCGCGCCGTCATCCACGGTGAAGGACAGGTACACACCCACTGTCCCATTGCTGGGGTTGGGATTGAGGATCACATTGCTGCTGGCCGGGCCGACATTATCGATGACGAGGTTGATATTGCCAGGCATGCTCCAATTGCCCCAGGCATCGCGGGCGCGGACGGAAACCAGGTGTGTCCCGACACTGACGGAAGGCAGAGCAGTGCTCAGAGTGGCAATGGGAGCCGGCGAGCCCACAGGGATGGATACCGGCGCGCCAGCATCGATCGTGTACTCAAATTGAGCCACGTTGCTGTTGCCGGTGGTGGTATCGTTGGCGGTCACCGAGAGAGTGACGGTCGCCGCGCCCGTGCTCGGGTTGGGCGAGAGCGAGAGACCGGAGAGAAGCGGCCCGGCGCTATCCGGCCCGACGGTCGGGGTGCCGCCCGTGACGGTCAGGAAGGCCAGCATGCCGCCCAGGCCGGCGTTCGTCCCGGTGCCGGCGTTGTTGCGCAGGAGCATGGTGGCATCATACAAAGCGAACTTGCTGGACTCGGGTGTGGTGGAAGGCGGAGCGATCAACGTATCCAGGGTCTGCCCGGGAGCGACCGTCTCGGAGGCCATTTTATGAGGGTAGGCAAAGGGACTGCCATCCGCGGCCAGAACGGTCTGCGTGAAGCCCAGCAGGCTCATGTGGTGGCTCTGCAGGCCCGCGTTCACATAGCGAAGCAGAACCTTGTTCCCGGCGGTCACAGTGATGGGGGCCGTCCCGGGATAGGCCTTCCCATTGATCAGGAAATACCTGGGCGCATACTTGCGCATGTCAAAGGTGGCGGGATTGGACACCAGTGCAGTGTCAAACTCGCTGAGGACAATCACGGCTTCCTGGTCATAGGCTGAGGCCGCGCTTCCATAGGCCTGCCCGGCGGTACCTGAGCGCACGATCAGGGCTCCGTACATGCCCATTGCCACCTGGTGCTGGGCGCCGGGGATCAAGCCCGCCTCATATAGATAGGTGCCGGGGTCATCGGCGGAGAA
>CAZSPX010000045.1:10753-16771 GCA_964608885.1 uncultured Anaerolineaceae bacterium
CGCCGGGGATCAAGCCCGCCTCATATAGATAGGTGCCGGGGTCATCGGCGGAGAATATATACACCGCGGTCCCAGTGGAGGGCGCAGCGCCTGCCGTATCCGGGATCAGGCTCTGGCCCTGGAAGAGCAGCGCGGAGTTTTCAGTGAGGGTGTTGTGCAGGGTGACCTGCACACAATCGCCCTGGTTGACATCCAATAGCGGCCCGGGGACGGTCGCTGCTCCGCCGGAGGTAAGTGAATAGCCCCAGATGGTCACCGAGGTGGCGCCATACAGGGTGGCGGTGCCGGTCTTGGCATACAGGTCAAAACTGACCGTGGGGGCGCAGGCCGCTGCAGCCCGCCGCACCGGGGCCATCCCGGCTCCGAACAGGGCCGAGACCAGCAGGAGGGCTGCGGTCATTTTTAGCGAAAAACGCATAAGTGTTCGCATGGTATTCTCCTTGCCTGGCCCTTACGGGCAGTTATTGGGCAGAGGCGGATCGACCCGCAGATAGGTGATCGGGCCGGACATGATCTGGCCGAAGGCATCCAACTGGAACAGGGCGTGGTTGTGCGAGATGATGTAATACTCGCCGCACTGGTTCAGGGTGTTGGCGCCGGGAGGCAGGGTTGCCATCTGGCCGAGGTACGGGCTGCCGCTGTAGAACATGCCAAGCCTCAGGTTCACCAGATCCGGCTGGGCAACAGGGACAGGGTTGGAGGGACTGTAATCCTCGGCGTCATACCACTTGAAGATCGAGTCCCAGGTCTGGCCGGGGCCGATATTGAACGAGAACTTCTCATAGGAGAGGTCCTGTCCGCCGGGGCCTTCCAGCGGGTTGCCGTCCCGGCCAATGGTCAGGCCGTTGTTGGCATGCGGGTGGAAGGGGAAGTCCTCGGTGCCCACATTGATAAAGCGCTCCACGCCGGGCAGGGGATGGTCCGGGCCAAAGGGGTGGATACGGGCCAGAGCGCCGTAGGGCTGGCTGGGCAGCCAGGGGGCAAAGTTGTCGGCAATGCTGTCAGGGAAGCCGCGCCCGTTGATCATCCAATAACGCGCCCGGTAGTTGTTCATATTGAAGGCTTTGTTCAGCTCCACGGCCTGGTGCTGGTAGGGGTCGACCTCCGAGAGCAGGGCCATGAAATCCTCTTCAGGGGTGAACTGGCTGTCGGCCCGGTTGTATACATGATCAGCGCCCATGGACGGGCGGACGATCAACGCGCCGAAGAGACCCATCCCCACCTGCATCTTCGGGTCGGTTCCGCTTTCATAGATGAATGTGCCGGGTTTGGAGGCCACGAAACTGTAGGTGAGGCTGCCGCCCTGCGCCACGCTGTTGGTCAATGAATTGGCGGCGAGGTCGGGCTGGGCCAGCACTCCGTCAGCGAAGACGTTCTCCTGACCGGGGAAGACCATCGAGGTGCGGGTTGCGCCCAGGTAACCGGGCAGCGAGTTGGTCAGCGTGATGGTGACCGTATCGCCCTCGTTCACGCACAGGACCGGGCCGGGGTGCTGGAATGCGCCTCCCTCCGGCGCATAGCTCCACATGTACATGGTGTTCATGTCGGGCATCTGGATATACCCGGACATCGCCACCAGCGAGAAGGTCGGCCCCTGAGTGCAGACCACACCCACGGCCGGGGGATTGGCTGCCGAGGCGGGCCGGGCGCCTGCCAGGGAGCCGATGGCCGTCAAGACCATCAGCAGGGCCAGCGCCAGCCGCATCCGGATCGATTTTGAAGTAATCATTTTGAACCTCCTAAAGACGGCCTGGTCTAGGCGACCGAATCGTCGGGATGCTGGTTGAGGTACTGCTGGGGGAGAAGGGTCCCGGACGGGTACACGCGCACTTCCGTCCGCTGGCCCTGGGTGCCGTAGGCCTCATTGTCGTCATCCTGGGTGTAGCGACGGTTATAGAGCACGTAGGTGTCATAGGGTCCCGGTCCCTGGTAAGGCGGGGCGGTGAAGATGGCATCATAGCTTTCCCCGGCGCCCATCAACATGGTGTCCGTGGTGTAGCTGGTGTCCGTGCCATCGCGCCCCTTCATGGGAGTGGCATCGCGCCCGACCACGCGCACATCTATCCCGGCCAGGGTCATGGAGGCCTCGCGGAAGCCGAGGTTGGCGAAGCGCAGCAGCACGCGCTCGCCCTCATTGCAGGTGATCAGTGCGGAATGCGGCTGGTACTGCAGGCGGTCCAGGCCGGGATTGGTCACCAGGTCCCCGTTGCCATCCGTCTGGATGGTCAGCACGTTGGAGGAGTTCGCCAGGTCGATGGGGGAGTTGGGCAGCAGCGTATCGGGATAGACCCGCCCGTTCAGCAGGCTGAAATCGGCCTTGAAGTTGTACCACTGCGATTCCTGGATGTGGGCGTCGTTCCAATGGCCCTGCAGCCAGATCTCGCTGAGGAACAGGGCGAACTCGCGGTCGTAGCCCGTGGAGCCGTCCCCATCGTTGTAGGTATACTTTCCGCTGGGATAGAAGGAGGTGTTGCCATTCTGCAGCGGGCGCACAAAGACGATCCCGGTCATGCCCATCGTCACGTGCTCGATGTCCTCCACGTGGCAGTGGTACATGTACGTCCCGGGATCGCGGGGGCGATACACATAGGTAAAAAGCTGCCCCACAGGAACCGAGACCGACCCGGTCGGCTCCCCATCGAAGAAGGGGATGACGTTGCGGAAGCCGTGCCAGTGCAGCGTGTGGGCATCCGTCAGGTCCGGGCGCAATTGCAGCCCGAGGTTGGTGAGCTGGATCTTGAAATCCCTGGGGTTGGAGGGGTCGAACTGGTCCAGCCAGAAGAAGGGGGCATTATGCTGGGCCTTCATCTTCTGGTTTTGTCGCTGGGTGTCATCCAGCTGGGTCACATTGCGGAAGCCAAAGATATACGTGGTGAAGGGGGGCTCCGCCAGGACATCCGGATGGTAGGGGGTGTTCAGAACCGTGCCGGTGGGCAGGTAAAACCAGCCGTCCGTCCCGGCGAAGAACAGGTCATAATCCCCGGCCGCGCTGACCACGCCCTCGGGCAGCAAGGTCTTGCGCAGGAAACCCGGCAGGACGGCTGAGCCGGTCACAATGGCCGCTGCGCCGCCGGTGAGCTTGAGAAAATCTCTTCGAGAAATTCGCTTGATCATGGCATCTCCTTTTCAGATGAGGCTGGAGGCGGTCTGGCACGACCGCCTCCAGCCGTTCACTGATCGATCAGGGCAGTGTCCCACCGAGGAAATCATCAATCCTCTGGTTATTCGGCAGCTGAATACCGATCCGCCCGCCGCCGGTGAAGGACGAGGTGGAGCTGTGACCGATATAGGTGGTCACATTGGAGGCGGTGGTCTTCCACAGGTCCACCGAGCCGTCCGCGTTGGCCCGGGCGGTCAGCCGGTCGCCCGTAGTGAAGGAGACCGAGAAGGTACCCAGGCTGGTGGGATAGGTCAGGCCGCTGTTGGTGGTCGTGCCCACCAGGAGCTGGCCGCCGCTGCTGGTCACGTAGCGGATCCCGATGAAATTGGTTGGCGTTGCGGCAGTCCCACCGGAGGCCTTCATGATGAGGGCCCAGGGATTCGTAGTGGTGTTGCCTGAAGGAGCGCTGGCAAAGGTAAAGCCTGCGCCCTGTGCGGCTCCGAAGCCGCCCACCGGGTTGTTCCATATGGCCCTGGCCACGATCCCGCACAGCAACCCGCCGCTGACGCAGTACGCCTGGTTGCTGTTGACCCGGATGCCGCTGGCGCCCGAAAAAACGCTCTGGCTCCAATTCGCCCCATTGTTGAGCGTGGTGGCATTGGCCCGGTCGAAGTTATCGAGCACTGTGAGGACCGGCAGGCCTGGAGTGACGGTATCGGTATCGGTGGCGCTGTTGTTCCCGGGGTTCGGATCGCTTACGCCGCCAGGGACCGCCACGCTGGCCGTGTTGGACAGGCTGCCTGTGGCGCTGGCCGAAAGAGTGGTATTGGCAGTAAAGGTCGCGCTGCCGCCGCTGAGCAGGGTCACAGTGCCGGTGCGGTTGACGCCCGAGCCGGCTGCCGTGCAGCTTGATCCGGCCGAGGCGGCACAGGTCCAGGTGTTCACGGTGAGGGAGGCCGTGAACGTATCGGTGACGGGCGCCACAGTGACGGTGTTGGGGCCGGCGTTGGCAACCACGATGGTGTAGGTCACAGCGCTGCCCGAGGTGACGCTTGCCTTCCCGTCCGTCTTGGTGATGGAGAGGTCGGCCATGGGACCGGGGAACTCGTCCGCGCCGCTGTCGAAGCCGCCCAGCGCCGGGCGCCCCTGGTTGTCAATATCGAAGGCCGGGGCGTTCACGGTGAGCTTCAAGGCCGAGCCCAGGTTCTCAGCAGGCGAGCCATCGTTGATGTGGTAGTTGCCCATCTGCGAGGGGGCCAGGTCGGCGGTCACCATGATGGCGCCAATGAAGTTCACGTTGGTGCGCCAGGAGGTGAAGGTGAGCGGGATGTCATGCGTCAGGACCACGGACGGGTCGGCGCCGCTGTTGGTCCCGCTGATGACCGTTCCCTGGGTGGTCTGCATGATCGAATTGGTGGGCGAGAGCAACAGGCTGAGGCTGGCAGGGAAGACGCCCATGTCCCAGTTGTTGGGGCTGGCATTGCCGATCCCGATCACGGTATTCACGCCGCGGCTGCCGGCCCGGTTGTCCCAGAAGATGTTGTTGAACAACAGGGGATTGCTGTATACGGGTGACCCGCCGGGCAGGGTGTTCTGGAGCTGCGTGCTGTTCTCACCCGTGGACAGGCCGGCCGGGGCGGGCGAGCCGTCGCTGGTGATGGCGGTGGCGGTGGTGATGTTCTTCATGACCGTGTTGTTGTAGAAGCGCACTGCAGGCGCATCGTCCAGCGCAACACCGCCGCCTTCGTGCGTGGAGACGTTGTTCACGATCATGTTGTTGTAGACGTTCATCGGGAAGTTGCCCGCCATCAGGAAGCGGATCCCGCCGCCGTCATCGTCCGCCAGGTTGGCCTGGATCAGGTTGTTGTAGATGTCCACGGGCCCGGATCCATGCGGCCCGTTGGGAGTGCCGTAATTGGCCGTGGGATCGGCAGGCAGCTCGCCCGCGATCATGATGCCGGCGCCTTCATCGTAGGAACGGTTGAAGTAGATGCGGTTGTCATGGATCTTCCCATTGGGGCTGAGGCCAAAGTGGCTGATGCCGCCGCCGTACTCCGCCGAGAAGTTGCCGCAGATGTCATTGAAGGACACATCGTAGGCTTCCGCGCCGTTGAAGAGGCCGATGGAGCCGGCCAGGTTCGTGCCGCCGTTCGCGATAATGCGATTGTTGGCGATGCGCAGGCTGTCATTCTGGGCGTCAGGCAGGTTGGGCGTGCCCACGCGGATGGCGCCGTAGGAGCCGCCGTTGCTCTCGATCACATTGTTGGTGATCTGCAGGTTGCGGGCATAGCCGTTGACGAAGATCGCGCCGCCCTGCGTCTGCACCTGCGCGGCCGTGATCGGCCCGGGGAACCCGCCGAAGATGGCATTCAGGTTGCCGGGCAGACCCATCTGGTCGCCGCCGCGGATGTCGAAACCGTCGATCGAGGCTTTGAAGGTCGCACCGTAGGAACCGGCCCGGGAGGGTGAGGCAGAGCCGGTATCCGAGGCCAGTACATAGATGACCTGGCCGTCGTTGATATCCTGATTGCCGTCCCAGGTCAGGCTGCTGATCTTGCCCAGCCAGTTGGTCGCCAGGGTGGTATCGCCGCCGAAGCCCGCGCCGTCGATGATGGAGCCCTGCACGATGCTGTTATCGGGGCGTACGCCGCCCGGGCCCACGCCCTGCAGCTTGACCGGGGCGTACATGATGGGGTTCTCGACGTAGGCACCGCGACCGTTGTAACGCGGGTTGCCGCTGGCAGCTCCCGGATAAACGACAACCAGGGAGTCCTTGTAGGGGTTCTGCGCCGCGGCGGCATCGATGGCGCTCTGGATGCTGCTGTAGGGATGGCCCGGCCCGACCTCGAACAGGGAGGGCATGCTGCCACTGTTGGTGGTGAGGCTGACATTGCCGCCGCCGAAGTCATCGATGCGGG
>CAZSPX010000046.1:0-14882 GCA_964608885.1 uncultured Anaerolineaceae bacterium
GCGATGATGATCGGGAACTGGATCAGCGTCGGCAGGCAGGAGGAGAAGGGGCTGATGCCGCGCTCCTTGTAGATGCGCATCTGCTCCTGGGCCAGCTTCTCGCGGTCCTTGGCGTATTTCTTCTGGATCTCCTGCCATTCCTTGTCGTTCTGGAGCTCCTGCATCGCCTGGGCGCCCTTCAACTGCTGGGCATTGAGCGGCCAGGTGATGACCTTGATCAGGATGGTGAAGAGGATGATGGCCACGCCGAAGTTGTGGCCGATGGCGTCATAGATCCAGAGCAGGGTATTGACGAACAGTGAAATAAAGAATTCCCACATGTCTGCCTCACTTGGTGGGATAGTTCCAGACCACTTTGCCGTTGGCGTTAAGAGCGGTCAGGATGTATTCGGCGCCGGTGGCAAGCGGGGCGACCAGGATGAGGTCGCCGCCCTGCACGGCGGGGGTGTAGATCTTGCCCTTAATGGTCGCGTCCCAGGCTTTCTCCCCCTGAGCATCGAAGGCATAGACCGTGCCGGATTCCGTGGTGACGACCAGCTTGTCCCCGGCCATGAGCGGGCTGCCGGTGATGGGGCCGTCGGGCTTCACATTCCAGAGAGGGCTGCCGGTGGCGGTATCCAGCGCGTAGAGTTGGCCGTCCAGATCGCCCACATACAGGGCCTTTTCGCTTACAACGGGGCTGCCCCAGGCCCAATCCTGCGTGGGCTTTTCCCACAGGACCTTCAGGCTGGCGGCATCCAGGGCAAAGACCTTGGAAGCAAAGGTGCCCACAAAGAGGGTCTTGCCATCCGCGCTGATGGCGGGCGCGCTGGTCACTGATCCGCCCAGGTCCACCTTATTGGTCACCTTGTGCGAGGCCGGGTCCACCATGTACAGGTAATGGTCGAGGGAGGAGACATACAGCATGCCCTCATGCATAAGGGGCGTGGACCAGAGATGCCCGCCGCCGCCGATCTGCACGGACCAGG
The DNA here is from genome assembly GCA_964608885.1 of uncultured Anaerolineaceae bacterium. GTDB lineage: Bacteria > Chloroflexota > Anaerolineae > Anaerolineales > Villigracilaceae > JACPVF01. Next base: position 969 of record CAZSPX010000046.1, read on the forward strand.
CCAGCTTGTTGGAGGCCAGGTCCACGGCATAAAGGAAGCCGTCGTTGTTGGGGGCATAGGCCATGTTATCCACCACCAGGGGCGCTGCGATCCAGCGGTCCAGGGCGCCGCTGAAGGCGCAGGTGGCGGCCGGTGAGCCGGTGGCCTGGTCCACCTGGGAGCCGTCGATCACATACAGGCAGTGATCCGTGCCCGCGCTCCCGATCACGAGGCGGCCATCCTCCAGCAGATCCGGCGTGGCATAGAAGGCGGTCTTGGCATCCGGCTTGGCCGGAAACTTCCACTGCTCGGCCCCATCGCTGAGCCGCACCGCGAAGAGCTGGGCGCCATCCGCAAGGTAGGCGTTCTCAGCGTCGGCGGCGAGCCCGGGCCAGGTGGAGCCGCGCGCCGCGGCGCCGCCCGCGCAGGAACTGAGCACGAGGGCGGCCATCAGGACCGCAAGGATCAGACTGACTCTTTTGGTGTTCAAAGCGGAATTACTCCTAGGGAACGGGGTCGTAACCCCCGGGGTTGAACGGGTTGCAGCGCAGCAGGCGCCAGCCAGCCATCAGCGAGCCTTTCAGCGCGCCATACTTGTAGATGGCCTGGTATCCGTAATGAGAACAGGAGGGATAAAAGCGACAGGTATTGGGAGGCAGAGTGCGCGAGAAGGTCTGCTGGTAGAAACGGATAAGGGCCAGCAGGGGGAGGCGCGCCCAGTAGGCCGGGGTGCGCGGCAGGTCGCGCAGGCTCGGCTCACTGGGATAGTCGTGCGAATGGGAGTCAGAGGTCATTCTGAGGGATCAGCCCGGCCCGCAGCAGGAGGCCTTGCAGGGCGAGGCGGGTGTCTTCCAGGGAGGCTTTGAGCATGCCGGGGCGGGCGATGAGCACCACTTCGAGTCCACGCGGGAGCACAGGCAGGAGCGGGCGTATTGCTTCACGCAGCAGGCGCTTGGCCCGGTTGCGGTGGACGGCGTTCCCCAGGGCCTTCCCCGCAGCGACACCCACGCGCAGCTTCGGCTGTTCCGAGGCCTGGGCTATCAACACAACAAGCGGGTGGGCATAGGACTTGCCATTGCGCCGCACCCGCTTGAAGTCATCGGATCGGGTCAGGCGGAACTTGCGCTGCAACCCGTGCCTCAGGTGGAAGGATCAGCCCTGCACTGCGCCTGGATCAGGATCTACCAGCGGGTGCGCTTGACGTGCTCGTTGGCGTGCGCGGCGAGCTTGTAGCGCCCCTTCAGGCGGCGGCGCTTCAACACCGCGCGGCCGTCAGCCGAGGCGTTGCGCGCCCGGAAGCCGTGCACGCGCACGCGGCGGCGGATCTTGGGTTGGTAGGTACGCTTGGTCATGTAGGTCGTTCCTCACTCGAAAGATGATTGCAAGCTCCGTGCAGACGCCTGTACCGCAGGGTCTTCGGAACGAGCGGGCCGTTTAAGACTGGCGCGGTATTATACCGTAAGGCTTTGGATTCGGTCAAACAGGATTCAGCGTTCCTCGTCCCGATCAGGGTGGGTGGAGGCGGAGAGCAGCTCATCCAGGCCGCTGGCCGCTGCCGGGCTGGTGATGGCCAGCACCTCATCCCATTCCTGCAGGGTGGTGGCGCCGCGCGGCAGGGTGACCTGCCCGTCGCGGATGATGGCGGCAATGATGCACTCCTCGGGCAGCCCCAGGTCCTTGATCGGAACCCCGATGGCCCTCGCGCCCGGTTCGACCTTCTCCTCCACCAGCGAGTAGCGCCCGCGGCGGATCTTCAAAAGGGTCATCATATCGCCCAGTGACATCTCCTCGCGGATCAGGCTGGCGAGGACGTTGGCCTGGTTGAGAGCCACATCCACGTGGAAGGCCTCGCTGAACAGCCATTCGTCGCGCGGGTTGTTGACGCGGGCGATGGTGCGGGGCACACCGAAGCGCTGGCGCGCCATGAAACACAGCACCAGGTTGGTGGCGTCATCGGCAGTGCAGGCGGCCATGACGTGCGCCTGGCGGATGCCCGCCTCCTGCAGCACCTCCGGGTCGGTGGCCTGGCCCTCGTAGATGACCTCGGTGGGCAGCTCCTGGTGCAGGTGGACGAGCAATTCCGGCCGGTGCTCGATGAGATGCACCTTGTAACCCTCCGAGAGCAGCAAAGTGCTCAACTGCATTCCAGTGCGGCCGCCTCCAGCGATCAATATGAACATCTCAGGCCTCCTTCCCCTCGCCCAGGCGGGCTCGCAGGGCCCTGATACCCTCCAGGGTGGCGCTGACATTGATCAGATCGCCATTCTCCATGCGGGTATCGGGGGAGGGCAGCAGGGCGCGCCCGCCGCGCGTCAGCGCGACGGGCAGCATGCCTTCCAGGCCGGCAAGCAGCTCGCCCCACGTGTGGCCGCTCCACTCCACCGGCACCGTCAGCTCATAGACCTCCACCTCCCCGTTCCCGGCCGAGAAGACCGCCCGGGTGGTCACGCTGGTCAGCACCTCTTCGATGCGCTGGGCGCCCCAGGAGGTGGAACTGATGATCTGCACGCCGAAGATCTCGAGCATGCTCCGCAGGTGGGGGTCATAGTTGCGGCAGATGACCACCGGCACGTTATAGATGGTGCGGGCCGTATGCGATACGACCGCGTTCAAAGGGTCGGAGTTGGTGACCGCTGCCAGCCCGTGGGCCTCTTTGATGCCCGCCCGCAGCAGGACATCCTCATGCAGGGCCTCGCCATGGACGGCGCGCCCGAGGAACTCGGGGTCGATGCGGTTGAAGGCTGCCTCGTTCTGGTCCACGACCACCACCTGGTGCCCGCTGCGGAACAGGCGCAGCGCCAGATCGGCTCCCACGCGGCCGCTCCCGATGATAATGAAATTCATGATCGCTCCTTCGTCTCCGACACCTGATAGGGCACATCCGTGACCACGATGCCCGGCGTGGCGAGCAGCTCCTTGCGGAGGACCTCGGCGGTGTTCATGTGCAGGGCGCGCTGGGCAGCGGTGCTGGCCATGAACTGGGGCACAACAATGGTGATGACCTCGTTCGCCTGGCGGTGTCTCAGGATCTCATCGATATATTGCAGCAAAGGCTCAATGAACAAGCGATAGGGGGAATCGACGATATACAGGCGCGTCCCATCCCCCCAGGTATTCCACTTCTTCTGGACCCGCTCCGTCTCCTCCGGGTCGATCGAGACGTGCACTGCGGTGACATCATCCGAGAGCATGCGGGCATACTGCAGGGCCTTGAGGGTGCCCTGGTGCACGCCGCTGACCGGCATGATGACGCGGTGGCGGGTGACACGCGGTGCCGGGCCGGCATAGTGGTCGAGAGAGAGCTTGCTGGCCAGCCCGCGATAGTGCTGGTTGATGCGCTTGAAAAGCCACATCAACAGCGGCATGATGACCAGGACGATATAGGCGCCATCATGGAATTTGGTGATGGAAAAGACCAGCATGACGACCGCGGTGCAGATGCCGCCAAAGACATTGAGCGCCATCTTGGTCCGCCAGGCCGGTTCGTGATGGAGGACCATCCCGCCTTCATGCAGCGATTCGCCTTCCCTGATGTTGCGGGTGCGCCACCAGCGGCGGGCCATGCCCACCTGCGCCAGCGTGAACGAGAGGAACACGCCGATGGCATACAGCGGGATCAGCCGCGTGACGCTGGCCCTGAAGACAATGACCAGGATGGAGGCCAGGATCGCCAGCGAGATGATGCCGTAGGAATAAACCAGCCGGCTGCCCCGGTAGGTGAGCTGCCGCGGCAGGAAGCCGTCCTGCGCGGCCAGCGCGCCCAGGCGCGGGAAGCCTGCAAAAGCCGTGTTGGCTGCCAGGACCAGGATAATGGAGGTGGCCGCGATCAACAGGATATAAAAGATATCCCGGCCGTTGAATATGGTGCGCGCCAGCTGCGAGATGACCGTTTCCTGCTCGGAGGGCACCGCGCCCACATTCTTGGTCAGGAAGGAAATTCCCAGGAAGAGCGTGGAGAGGATCGTGCCCATCCAGATCAGCGTGATGCCGGCATTCTTGCTGCGCGGCTCCTTGAAGGCCGTGATGCCGTTCGAGATGGCCTCGATCCCGGTCAGCGCCGAGGTGCCGCTGGAGAAGGCGTGTAGAAGCAGGAAGGGGGTTACCAGCCCCAGGGTTCCCTCGATCTCCAGCAGCGGAGCGTTCTCCACGCCCCCCAGGGTACCGGTCAGCGTGCGGAAGAATCCGATGGCCAGCATGACATACATGATCAGGATGAAGAAATAGTTGGGGATAGCAAAGGCCATGCCCGATTCGCGCACCCCCCTCAGGTTGACGATCATCACCAGGACGACAAAGGCCACCGCCATGCTGACGCGGTAAGGGAAAAGCTCGGGAATAGCCGAGACGATCTGTGCCACGCCCGAGGAGATGGACACCGAGACGGTCAGGATGTAATCGGTGAGCAGGGCCGCGGCTGCCATCAGGGCGGCGGTCTCGCCGAGGTTGTCCTTGGCCACGATATAGGCCCCGCCGCCGTTGGGATAGGCGTGGATGATCTGCTCGTAGGAAGTGGTCACGATCACCAGCAGCAGGGCGATGGCGATGGCGATGGGAAAGACATAGCCGAAGGCCATCGTCCCGGCCGCGGCCAGGATCACCAGGATCTCCTGCGTGGCATAGGCCGTGGAAGACAGCGCGTCCGCGGCGAAAACAGCCAGACCCACCGCTTTCCCGATGGTCTGGTGTGGGGCATCGGCCGTCTGCAAGGGGCGGCCGATCAGCCAGTGGGTCCATGAGCGGTGCGGCTTGTGACGGGTCGTGCGCCGCATGATCTGTTCTGAAGATCCGGGGTCTTCCGGGATCACTGTCGTCATTGTTCTGCTTTCTGTTCCATCATAAACAAAATATCAGCCCGCCGAAAATGCGGGCAGGGGCGGATTATAGTCTAAAACCGGCGCGATCGGTCCCGGTTTTCTCCTGCGCCAATGGGATCTCAAGATGGAAGGTGCTGCCCTTCCCGGGTTCGCTATCCACCCAGACCCGCCCGCCGTGCTGCCCGGCGATGGAGTGGACAATGGCCAGCCCCAGGCCGCTGCCGTGCTGGGCGCGCGCCTCGCGCTGCGAGCCGCGGTAGAACTTCTCGAACAGGCGCGGCAAGTCCTCCGCAGGGATGCCGATGCCGGTATCCGAGACCTCAAAGGTGATCGTCTCCGGACCCGAGACCGTGCGCAGGATGACGCGTCCCCCCGGAGGCGTATATTTGAGGGCGTTCTCCACCAGGTTGTAGATGGCCTGGTGGAGCAGGGCGGCATCGGCCTCCACCGCGTGAGGCATATCCCGGGGGAGCTGCAGCGATAGTTCGATCTCCTTCTGGGCGGCTTGCTGCTGCAGGGAGCCGGTCACGCGCTCCAGGATATCCAGCACGGCCACGCTCTCCAGTTCCAACCCCACTCCCACCTCGATGCGCCCCAGGTCAAGCAGGTTGTTCACCAGGCGGGTCATGTTCTCCACACCTGAGATGATCTTGCGCGCATAGCTCTGCTGCTGCTCGTTCATCTCCCCGACCATGGGGAGCATGGTGGCATAGCCGCGCATCAGGGTGAGCGGGGAACGCAAGTCATGGCTGACCGTGGCAACGAATTGGGACTTCATCGTATCGAGCTCTTTGAAGTGGGTTACATCCCGGAGGATACACACCCGCCCGACGGGCCGGCCGTCCACTTTTACAGTGGAAGCCGTGGCAAGATAAGTGCGCTTGTCCTTTAAGACGATCTCAGCCGATTGTTGTTGCTGGGTGGAGGCCTGCAGCAGGTCGAACAACACGCGCTGCTGGATGACGCGCTCTGTGGGCTGCCCGGCGCTGCCAGCGCCGTCCAGACCGAGGGCGTGATTGGCTGCCTGGTTGGCAAGCAGCAGGCGGTTGTGATGATCGGTCACCAGCACGGGGTCGGGCGTGGAGTTGAGGATGGCTTCGAGCTGGCGCCGCCCGGAGACCACGTTCTGGTACAGGGAGGTGTTGGAGATGGCCAGGGCGGCCTGCCCGGCCAGGGTCTGAGCAAAACGGATATCGGCCTGGGAGAACGAACGCGTCTGCTCATAGGCCGCCCACAATGCGCCGTAATAGCGGTTCTCATAGCGCAGCGGGACCGCCAGCAGGGCGGCAGGGTTGGGCATGGACAGGTTGAGGGGAAAATCGCGCGCCAGCGCAAGCCCGGGGATGGCAATGTAGTCACGCGCCTGAGCCTGGCCCATCACCTGCTCATCCAGGTGGGCGTACTTGCGGGCGGAAGGACCCGCCTGGAAATACTCGGGGGCCTCCTCCCTGTCATCCTGGATCATCACGCCGGGCTTCAGCACCACGCGCGCGCAGCTCGCGCCGGTGGAAAGCATCGCCTCCAACACCGGCTTCATGGCGTCCTCCACCTCCAGGCTGGAGGCCACGCTCTGGCTGACGAAGAGCAGGTGGTTCAGCTCGTCCATGCGCGCCTGCAGGCTGAGGCGCATCTGCTCGAAGGCCCGCCGCAGCTGGCCCACTTCGTCCACACCGTCCATCGAGAGGGGATGGTCCAGCTGGCCGCCCGCGATGCGGTTGGCTTCATATGAGAGGTTCCGGACCGAGCGCGTGACCACCCGCAAGCCCAGCCGCAGGAAGAGCAGGGCGACCAATGCCAGCAGGAAGATCATGAGGGAGAGCGGCAGCGCAAGGTTGATGGCAAGCTGCTGTGCCTGCCGCGCCGGGACCGCCAGCACCACCGACCAGGGCCGGCCCGGGACGGGCTGGGTATAAACCAGCTGCCGCGTCCCATCCGGAGCGGTGTCCTCCGTCAGGCCCGGCTGCGAGGCGGCGCCCTCATAGACGGACATGACCTCCTGCCGCGTGGTGCGGTAGAGGATGCGCTGCTGCTCATCCAGCAGCAGGCCCACGCCATTCAGGTCGTCAAGGCTTTCCAGGCTGCTGAGCAATGGCTGCGTGAGCGGGTTGGTGGAGAGCGAGGAGCGCCCAAGCAGGAGCCGGCTCACTGCGCCGTTCTCCTGGATCGCCGCCAGAAAAGAGATCCGGGCCGAATCCTGCCCGCTCTCTTCAGGCGGGATGGGATAGACCTGCATCAGGACGCCTTGCGAGGCCAGCGCCAGGCCCGCCTGCTCGTCCTGTGTCAGGCTGAAGGCGCTGCGCGCCTCCGGGGGATACCCGCCCAGGAGCGAACCACTGGCGGCATCCACCAGGAAGAGCTGGTCGAAATAGGTGACCGCCTGCATCTCGCGCCCCAGGATGGCGGAAAGCTCGGGATCGCCCAGCGTGGAGATCGAGGGCTCCGAGGCAATGCGCGCGATCAGGTTCTGACCAGTCTCCATGAAGAACGGGACGCTCTGCGCTGCCGAGCCGGCGACGCCGGACATGCGGTCCTGCAGCATGCCGCGCGCCGAGCGGCCTGCCACCAGCCAGATGCCCACCAGCAGGGTGACCAGGATGAGAAGGACGAAGGCGCCGCTCCCGATCAGGAAGCGCGTCTCCAGGCTGCGCTCCGCCGGGGAGGGCAGGAGGTTTCCCTTGCTGCCCGCCAGGGAGGGGATGAACTCGCCAGCCAGCTGGCCGATCAGCCCGGCCACCAGCATTTCGCCGGCAAAGGCCGCGTTGCTCACCAGCATATTGCTCAGGGCAAAGTCCAACCGGGCGGCGGTGGAGGTGGACAGTGTGAAGAGGGCCGCCAGCACCAGAAAGAGGACATGCACGGGGATCAGCAGCAGCGCGGCTGCCAGCGGCTGCCTGAGGAAGCGGAAGAGGGGGGTGCGGTATCGCTGGCGCAGGCTGACCGAGAACAGCGCCGCCATGAAAGCCAGCTCCAGGATGGAAAAGATATTGTGCGTATCCCATACCCCGCGCAGAAGCCCCGCCAGGGCTCCAAGCACCGCCGCAGGGATGGGCCCCAGCACTGCTCCGCCGACCGTCCAGGGCAGGGCCGAGAAAAACATCATGATCGAGCCGGGGGCTTCCGCCGGGAGACCCGGCATGGGCAGCGCACCGGGGGCGCTCAGGCGCGCGCCGATGAACAGGCTGGTCAGCGGGACCAGGACCAGCAGGAGGGCGAACCAGATCCAGGCCGGGCGCTTCCATTTTGGATGGTAGGCGCGCCAGCGGTACAGCAGATATATGAGCAGGGCGAGCAGGGCCAGCCACGCCGCCCAACCGGGCAGGGTTGGGAAGGCCGGGAATGGCAGGTTGGTGAGAAGGGTCAGGATGAATTGCATGCCGGGCTTAAGAGATTATAAGTCCAATCCCAAGGATTCTTATCCCCGGCAGCGTTGCAGGCTCATTGTTCTTCGGAGGCGGAGTACACCCCGCGGTATTCGGGAGGCAGGAGGCGCGCCAGGCTTTCCATGATACGGCGCGTATCCTCCTGCCGCTGCGATTCCGCCCTCGAGTCTTCCTCCTCGAACCGGTACGGCGCGCCGATGGTAAGGGTCACGGGGGCCTTCTGCAGCCTGCGCAGATGGCGATAGACGCTGGCATTATCGGTGCCGGTCAGGGCGATGGGGACAACCGGAACACCTCCCTTGCGCGCCAGGAAAGCCGCGCCGCCCGTCCCGGCCTCCATCCCCCCGATCAGGCTGTAGCGTCCCTCGGGGGCGATAATGACCATGCGTCCGGCCTCGAAAGCCTGCAGGGCAGCGCGAAGCGCACGCCGGTCCGGCTGGCCGCGGTGCAGCCAGATGACCCCGTAGGCCTCCATGAGCCGGCCCAGCAAGGGGAAGTCATACAGCTCGATCTTGGCGAGGGCGTCCAGGTCGGAGGGGAGCAGCGCGAGCAGCAGGGGCGTATCTCCATCCCCCAGGTGATTGGTCACAACAAGGGCCGGGCCGCCGCGCGGGAAGTTCTCCAGACCGTGCACCTGCACGCGCATGCACAGCCGCAGGATGCCGCGCATCAGCCAGCGCAGGAAGCCGCGCAGCCTCCGGCGGGCGGGCGTCAGCTCGGGCAGGCGCACCAGCTCCGGCCGCCAGACCTCACTGACCGGCTTGGGCGGGGGGGATGGCTGTTCCGGAATAGACACCCCGGTACTCCTCGGGCAGCAGGCCGGCGATGTGCGACATGATCAGGTCGGCCCACTCCTGGCGGGAAAGGCGGCGCTTCACCGGGTCCTCGGGCACAGGCGGAAGGTTAAAAGGCCTCCCGATGCGGATCTCGATGCGCGGGCGCTCGCCGCGCAGCCCACGCCGGATGAAATCGCCGGTGGTCCCCACCAGCCCCACAGGCACCACCGGGACACCCGCTTTTTGAAGGATGAAACCCACGCCAGGCTTGGCGCGCCGCATGGCAGTGACGTGGGAGCGCCCGCCCTCGGGTGCGATCATCACAGGGCGGCCGGCCCTCAGCAGGTCCAGCATCTTGTCCAGCAGGGCGCGGTCATACTCGCCGCGGTGCACCGGGATGGTGCCGTACATCCGGAGCATCTGCCCCTGGAGGGGCTTGTCGAAGACATCGATCGCCCCGATGGCCTCGAGCGTCTCGGGCCAGAAGGCCAGCACGGCGGGCGGGTCAATGATGGAAACATGGTTGACCGCCACCACATAGGGCTTTGCGGGAACGTTCTCCCTGCCGGTCACCTGCACGCGCCCCAGCAGGCGAAAAATCCCGCCCACGATGATCTTCAGCAGGGGGCGGGTGAGGGCGGTGTAGGCAGGGGTGCGGTAAGGGGTCTTCACTCGCACAGTTCCCGGACGCGTGCGAAGACCTGGTCGGCGGTCATGTGGTCGGAATCCAGCACAACGGCGTCCTCAGCGGTGCGCAGGGGCGCCTCCGAGCGGGTCGAGTCCACGCGGTCGCGTTCGTGCACCATGGCCAGGATCTCCTCGTAATCGGCTTCGCCGCCGCGTGCCCGCACTTCATCATAGCGCCGCCGGGCGCGCTCCTCGGGAGTCGCATCCAGGTAGACCTTCAGGTCCGCATCCGGGAGGATCACCGTGCCGATATCGCGCCCCACCATGACGACCTGTCCTTTGAGGCCGACGCTGCGCTGCTGGTCATACAAGGCATGCCGCACGCCGGGGTAGGCCGCCACAATGGAGACATTGGCATCCACGCTGCGGCTGCGCGTCTCCCAGGTGATGTCGCGCCCATCGATGAATACATCGCAGAGGCGGCCATCCTCCACGGAGGGCTTGCGGATGTCGATCTTCGCCTTTTGGGCAAGCGAGGTGACAGCGGCCTCATCCTGCATATCCATGCCCAGGTCGAGGGCCAGCCAGGTGACCGCCCGGTACATGATGCCCGTATCGAAGAACAGGTAATCGAGGTGGCGCGCCAGCCTGAGCCCCAGGGTGGATTTGCCGGAAGCGGCGGGGCCGTCAATTGCAATGATGGAAGGACATTTTTCCGGGGTGTTCATGGGGCCTCTCAGGGGAGCTGGCGCGAGGGAGAGTCCAGGAAGAGATCGTCGCGGACCCACAGCATGATGGTCTCGTAGCTCTGCGGCATCTCGCGCTGCGTCACCCACTTCAGCCAGTCGCCGGGCAGGGCCGCCGCCCAGTTGGGAGACTGGTTCCAGGAGAAGTCCTGGCCGCGATAGGCGGCGCCCACGGCCGGGTTCTCGATGAAGGGTGTGACCAGGATGGGCGGCGCGGCGGCCGGATCGAGGCTGTTCACCACGCTGACGGAGCGGCTGCGCAGCGCCCAGCGCGCGGCCGGAAGATCGTTCGGGAAAATGATCACCGGGACGGCATCCACCTCGCCTTTGCCCCACTGCGAGAGGTCGGATACGCTGGCCTCCAGCAGGCCGGCATGCACCGGGTAGGGGCCCGCGTCCCACAGCTCAGAGGTGTAGCCATCCCGCAGCCGTCCCGCAGCCAATGCGCCCGAGACCATGAAAAGGGTCAGGAAGAAGGTCACGCCCCAGACGGCTCCCAGGCGCGCCGTGCGGGCGGACCATCCCACCGCGACCAGCAGCAGGCTGACGACCAGCAGGAACAGCGCGCCGAAGAAAAGCCAGATGCGCAGGTTGGTCTGGCTCTGGTTGCCGGCGCTCCACGGGAGGTTGGCGAGGTCGAGCCAGGCAAAGGCCAGCACCAGTACGGTGAGCAGGGCCACGCCGCCGACCTCCAACCGTTCCTGCGCCTCGACCTCCACGTGACGCGAGAGCTCCAGCGCGGCCAGCGCGGAGAGAGGCACCAGCGCCCAGACCACATCATGCACCTGGTGGGAGGGATAGAACACCGCCAGCAGCAGGGCCACCAGCATCCAGACCGCCAGGCGGATGGTCAGGCGGTCCCCGGCGATCAGGCCGCGCACGAGTCCCACCAGCGCCAGGAGGACGGTCAGGGGTTGGTAGAGGAAGAGGGAGAAGAAAACGAGGCGGCCGGGCACGCTCGAGGGGACCACCCAGCCGCGGATGTACTGCACCAGCGCATCCAGCGCGCCGTTCAAGCCGCCGGGGACGAGGAAAATCACCGTCCCGAAGAGGACCAGGGTGACCGCGAAGGCGGTCAGTGCGGTCCTCCATGCGGGGCGCTGCGCGGGAACTTCAGGAGCGGAAGCCTCACCGGCTTCGGGAAGGTCTTCCTCCTTCGCCTCCTTTGAGGCGCCGCCGCGCTCCATGCTTTGCAGGATGGCCCAGGTCAGCGCCAGCCCGAGAACCCCGGCCCAGACGGCGGGTCCGCTCAGTGCGGCCAGCGCGGCAAGAATCCCCGCCGTGATCCAGGAGCCTCGTTCCCAAAAGCCCCAGGCGAAAAGCAGGAAGGCGACCGCCAAGATGGCGCTGCCAGCCTGGCGCGAGAGCGCCAGCAGGCCGGGATCGACGGCCAGGAAGACCGCCAGCAGCGCGGCAGGCAGCGGGCCGAGCTGGCGTTTAAATAGAAGCGGGAGGAAGACCAGAAAAGCCCCGGCCAGGGCCGGGACAAAACGGGCGAGGAAGTTCGAGCTTTCAGTGACGAAGAAGAGCAGGCCCGTCAGCAGGGCATAGGCCGAGTTGGGGCCGATGAGGGAAGGCGTGCCGCGGGCGATCTGCAGGGCCTGCAGGGCGGGGACGGCTTCCGCATCGGTGAGGGGGAAGGCGCCCAGGCGGGCCACCCGCAAGCCCAACGCCAGCAGGAAGGCGATCGCATACAACCAGGTCTCGTACTTCGGTCGGGAGGAGTCCATGCGCAGTATTTTACCTGTTTTCTTATCGAGACTTCCGGCGAGGCTCGGGGAGCCGAGGGTCAGGGAACCGCATACACAGAGATCGTGCCGGTCTGGTACACCGTCTGGAGGTTGGCGCGGAACTTCTCCTCCTGGACGCGGTATGCCTGGCGCTCCGGCTCCCCTACAACCACATAGCGGATGTTGTACTGCTGGAGGATGGCCTGGGCGGCGGGCCAATCGGCGGTGGTGTAGAGGGTGCGAATGTCCTCCTCGCGCGAGCCGAGCGGCTCGGCCGTGCCGCGCCACTGGATCTCATGCCAGGGCCAGCCGAGCACGGTCGGCATGCCGGTATACGTGGAGATGCGGGCATACCCCGAATAGCTCCCGCCCACCGCTTCCGCCACCACCCCATCGGGTGCGCCGCGCAGGTAGAGGATGGCCCCGGCCTCGTCGGGGTTGTCGCGCTGGATGCGGTCGAAATCATCCAGCGTGAATCCGGCCGGGGGGTTGAAGTTATTCGTGCGGGTGGCGAACCCCAGAACAGGATAGATGAGGCCCACTATAAGCAGGAGGAAGACGAAGACGAGGAACAGCCAGCCAGCGAGCCCGCGCAGGCGCCTGAGCAGCCAGGCGATGCCAAAGGAGGCGGCCAGGGACCACAGCATCCAGGCCTGGTAGTAGAACTTGAAGATGGTGTTCATGCGCGTGCCGAACTGGTCGCGCAGATAGAGGAACTCGGGGGCCAGGACGAGCAGCGCGCCCAGCGTGATGAGCAGGACCACGAAGGGGACCGGGCCGCTCAATGCGGTGGACGGTGAGTCACCCGGGGCCTCGGCCTCTTCCGCGCCGCGCGAGAGGAGCAGCGCCAGCGCGGGGAAGAGCACGGCCACCAGGGTCAGCAGCGAGGCGATGGAGCCGAGGCGCTTGAGGGTGGCGGCGGCAAACAGGCCGCCCAGCGCGCCTGCCCCCTGCTGGTTGAGGAACTGCCCGGCCAGGTCCGGCTTGACGAGCAGGATGACCCAGGCCAGCAACCATGAGATGGCCCACAGGGCCAAGGGGAGCCCCAGCGCTAGCCCGAGGGCCAGCCGCCACACTGGCACCGCACGCCAGTGCAGGTGGCGTCCCACCGGCGCATGGGTGAACTGGTACACCAGGAAGGCGCCGATCGGGAGCAGCAGCGTCCCGAACATGGTCCACAGGTGCGCGCCGCGCGTGGGGGTCGCCAGGTTGGGCAGCAGACCCCCCGCCTGCGAGGAGAACGCCAGGAAGAAGGGCAGGTAGAGCAGGAAGGCGGCCATGGCAAGCGGAAGGAGGAACAGCAGGAGGTCCTCCAGCCGCCCCCAGCCCCAGCCCGCCTCGCGCACACGCCGCAGCACATAGGCCAACCCGATGAGACCGGCGGCCACGAGGATATCCCAGATGTTGAGGAAGGCCAGCCCGCCCAGCAGGAGCGCCGCGCCCAGGAACCCGAGGGGGCTGATATGCAGCCGCGCGCCGGGCAGGGTCATCTCGCCGCGCAGCCCGCCCAGGTACAGGTTGAGGGCGAAGGCCACCGCCAGCAGCCCGAAGGGAATGGCCAGGACGTGCGGGTGCAGGTCCCCGAGCAGGAAGGAGAAGGCCGGGAACTCGTCAATGACCTCCTGGAAATTGTGCGCCAGGTCGTAATCCTGCACCACGCGCGAGGCCCGCCACCACCACAGGTAGCGCTCGGGCATGAGGCCCAGCGGCAGGGTTGGCGCGGCGGTGAGGTCCTTCATGTCCAGCCAGGTCCAGAACGCCGAGGAGGCGTTGCCGAGCGAGTCGAAGCGCCAGAACGCGCCCATGCGGTGAAGGACCTCGAGCAGGCCCTCCATGTTGGAGATGACCAGCAGGAAAAGCGG
>CAZSPX010000046.1:14982-16544 GCA_964608885.1 uncultured Anaerolineaceae bacterium
AAGCCGGAGGAATCGAGCGTGGCATTGATGAAGGCCAGCTCCATGGGCTTCTCGGTGCCGATGATCTCGGGGTTGGCCGAGCGGATGAAGGCCATCAAGGCGAAGGCCGCCAGGAAGAGGACCTCGCTCACCAGGACCATGCGCCAATGCTCACGGAGCCACCCCATCAGCTCGTCCCTGCGCGCGGCCACCGCCCAGGCGCTCAGCGCGGGCAGGACGAGCATTGCCAGGAGGAGCCCTCCGGAGTTGTTCTGGACAAAGCCGAAGGAGCCCAGCAGCCAGAAGACATAGCCCCATACCAGCATGGCGGCGGCACGCGCCAGCGTATGGCCGCGGTCGGGGAGGGCGGAGAAGAGCCGCCAGGCCAGCGGGAAGGCCAGCCAGCCGAGGAGCGTGATGATCAGGTACCAGGAGAAGAAGGCGGTCACCCTTTTCCCTCACTGAGTATGCACGGGATTGCCGCATGCGGGCGCATAGGTGCTATCTTACCCCAAGAATCCCTTTGAGGGTTGTGGGGAGGGAGGCAATGATTCACGGACCTTCCTTGGGTTGGCGAGACCCCAAAGGTCTGCTTTGCCAGCCCTCTTGACGATAGGGTCGGGAAACTTGCAAGCAGGGAACTGGGCCAGCCAGGAAGACCTTTGGGGTCTGAACGTGATTTTTGGGAAGTGAAACAAAGAGGAACGAACCCCACGTGGCTCCATCGAGGGCCTGGAACACGGGGAATTTGCCGGATTATTCGACCGATTGTTTCAATTGAATATTGCAAAAAAGCCCAAAAATAGTGCGAAATTTCGCGAAAATGCATGTTGGAACAATTCCTACAATCAAAACAATTCACAGATGCTTCGCGAAGACATTCCACAAACACGGCAACGCTTACCCCCTCCCTATCCCTTCGGACGAACGCCGAAGTGCTTCGCGATCCCCCAAATGGGCGAACGCAATTAAGGGCAGGAGCAAAAGCCATGGCCGCGAAAATCGCTGTTGTCATATTTTGAGTATATTGGAACACTTGTGCGAATGTCAATGCATGACACAGGGAGGGAGCGTGCCGATCAAGTATGAGGTTGGAATCAAAGTGAGGTACTGACATGGTTTGCATCGATGTCAGAATTAGAATACATTTTCGGGGTGAAATGCATGAGCCAAAGATACCGGCGCCCAGCCGGGCAAGCCAGGCGCATACATGTTCCAATTTGATAAGGATTGGAACAGGAGATGAGATTGTGCAGGTCCGTTTTGTGACATGCATCACTTTCATTTGGGAAGTGAATATTCCATACTGGAAGAGCCATTCAGACCGGCGGGGAATACCATCCGGCTCCCAACATCGCAGCACCATACTTCACAACTCAAGGGGAGATTCCATGAAATCCCGGTTCAATTTGCTCGCGCTGGCAAGCCTGTTATTGAGCCAGTTTGCCGCGGGAGGGCAACCATGACGAGCAGGTATAATGCCCGGATGCTGCTGGATTCGCTGGGCAGTTACGTGACCGGCACAGACTACGACGATGCGGGGCGCGTGACCGCGCGGGCGCTGGGCAATGGCCTGACGCAGG
>CAZSPX010000047.1:0-3799 GCA_964608885.1 uncultured Anaerolineaceae bacterium
CTGCAGGGAACGATCACCGACCATCGAGACGGAGTCGCTACGGACTATGGGCCGGGAGTGGGCTGGCCCGAGGATCGGAACACCCTGCACTGGCTGGAGAACAGAGGAACAATCCCGGCGGTGGAGATCTCGGTCGATATCGTCAGGCAGCAGTAGGCTTCAGGACCCCTCTTCCTTTCCCTCCAAGCGAGCGCAGCGCCATTTGTTCCAGCATTAAAACCGCCCGCAAAAGCTTTTCTGCGGGCGGTGGGTTCCAGATTTCTACGCATCAATCTCCCGGCGTGCCGGGCACGGGCTGAGGGATCTTTTCCTTCAACTCCTTCACCTGGCGCAGCAGGGCAGGCACGCGGATGGCCTGATAGAGCAGGTAGAGCGGCAGGATGTTCAGCAGGGAGGCGAAGGGATTTTGCTGCCAGACAAGGGCGGTGACGGAACCCATGGACAGGATGGTGAAATCCAGGCACAAGCCGATGAATTCGAACACGCCTGATTGCGCAAAGCTCTGCCCGCGGGCCAGTTTGACCACCAGCCCCACCAGGAAGTGATTTGCCAGGATAAAGACCAGGCTGGCGAGCACCAATCCGAGAGCACCCTTGAAGTCCAGCACGCCCGGGCCCTGGCTGACGACTTTGAAGACCAGCCCGGCCAGAAACACCGATACGACATGGTTGCCAATGTTGAAGCTCTGGATGTACCAGGGATACTTATGCCACGCCCATTCCACCAGGTGCGCAATTACGATCACAAAGAGGGCGGCTGCCAGCCCGAAGGCGACGAACGCAAACCCGTACACGAACCAGGCAATGTTGTAATTTGTCCGCGCGTTCGGTCCCTCGGCCTTGTAGGTCTGGGCGGCAGCGGCCAGCGCGGCCAGGACATAGAGCCCTGTATTCGACCAGTTCAGATTGGCTGCCATCCAGGCGATCAGCCCGAGGCCGATCAGGATGATGAGGAGAATATACACTTTCGCTGTCAAGGATATATTCTTCATTTTTGCTCCCTATTACTCAGGTTATTCCTTTGAGAGAGCAAGAGGCGGTTCAGCTACCATGGAGTATGCGATCCTGTACTCTTTAGGCCTGTAACTTTGCGTCCCTGCTTTTCAACAGGTTTGCCATTTCTTTGCTGCGACGATCCTGTTCCACCAGGAGAATGGAGGTCTTCCCGCTATTTGGTATCCCAGAGGGAGGTATTCCATCCGACGGTGTTCCAACCGACGGTATTCCAGCCGACCGTGTTCCATCCAACCGTATTCCATCCCACAGTGTTCCAACCGACCGTGTTCCATCCAACGTTAGTCCAGGTAACCGGGGTCCCGTCAGAGGTGAGCATGCTGCTGACCGGAATGCCCGCATTGGCACTCTTCGAGCTGTTATTCTTCAGCGCGGCAGATATATCCAGGTAGCCTGCGCCGGCTCTGGAGACGTTATAGGCGGTCCAGCTTGTGCTGGCGGTGTAGGCCAGGCGGTATTTCACCTGGTCGGGGGTCAGGGCGGGATTAGCCTGCAGGAGCAGGGCAGCCGCCCCGCTCACGATGGGAGCAGACATCGAGGTGCCCGACATGCGGAAGTAATAATTATCAACCCGGTTGAGGGGGTGGAGCTGGAAAACGGTGTTGATGATCCCGCCCAGGGGCGCGACCACGTTGCGGCCAGGCGCCACGAGATCGGGCTTGGCGAAGCCGTCTTCGGTGGTCCCATAGGCTGAGAAAGCCGCCATCGTGTCGTCCATCAGGCTGGCGGTGCCCTTGTCCTCCGCCGCGCCCACAGTGATCACGAAGGGGTCATTGGCGGGCGGGTAAATGGCCGCGGGGGCATCCGCGGTCCCATTGTTGCCCGAGGAGACCACCACCACCACGCCGTTGAACCACAGGATCTCAGCGGCCGCATCCAGCGGGCTGGTATTGTAGGATTGGGCCACCGTGCTGTTCAAGGATAGGTTGACCACACGGATGTTGTAGGCGGTCCTGTTGTTGTACACCCACTGCATGGCATTGACCACATCCGATTCATAGGTCATGCCGTAGTCATCCGTGACTTTCAGGTTGATCAGGTTGACGCCCGGGGCGATCCCCCGGTATCTGCCGGCGGAAGCAGAACCATTCCCGCCGATGATGCCAGCTACATGCGTGCCGTGTCCGTAGACATCCTCCGCGATGAAGGATCTGCCGAAAACATTGCTGACAAGGACACGCGAACTGTTGTTGGTGATGAAATCAGGGTGCAGGGTTGTGAGGCCGCTGTCGATCACCGCCACCGAGATCCCACTGCCGGTCGCCAGCGCAGTATCCGCTTTGACGGCCGAGAGGTAGGCGCTGGCACGGGCGTAAATGATCTCCACATTGTCGAAATAGACATAGCGGGTGCCGGTCTGATACTGGGAGATCAGGAACCGGACCTGCGTGGTGGAGGTCGCATACGCGCTGATGTCGAAGCTGTCGGCAGCCGCGCCGGTGTTCTGCGTGCTGGAGTAGGTTTGGAGGGTCGTCCAGCTGCTGCCATTGGCGGATACCTGGAGTTGAACCTGCTCAGATGATCCGCCGCTGGCGTTGAGCAGGTTGTTCCGGTTGAAGGAAAGCCAGACCGAGACGAACCCGCTCAGGTTCGCGCTGCGATACACAGCCTTGCCGGTCGAGGCCGGGTCGAGGCGCAGGCAGTAGCCGCCAGCGCAGGCGGAATTGCTGACCACCTGGATCACTCCGGCGGTGGGGCTGGTAGTCTCGCCAGACTCGAGCCAGTTGGAGCTCCAGTTGACCGCGCCGTTGCTGCCTGAATAGGAAAGAGTTGTGAACTCATCCCGCATGGTTTCCATGCCCGGCGTATCGGCAGAGGCCATGGGCGCGTCGGCGGAGATCCAGCGCACCTTTTTGTGTTTGGCGAGCCTGAGGATCTCGCTGCCGGTCATCTCGGCGGAGAAACTGACGATCATGTCCAGGTCCTGTTTGACCTGGCCTCCGCCGTTGAGGACCTCTCCTTCGATCTCCATGTCCTTCAGGTCCCTGTTCTTCGCGTCCTTCTGGACGATGACCATGAAGGCGGCATCCGGGTTTTCCGCTGCCATCTGCAACAGGCGCGGATCGGCCTTGAGCTCGTCGCTCCTGGCTGCGCCGGCAGAAATGGAGACAGCCCCCAGCGCAGAAATGACGAGAGTCAGGATAAAAAAGCCGTTGAGAAGGAATCTTGTTTTGCTCATACTTTTTCCCTCCAAAAAAGTCCTTATGTATATTTTCCCCCTTTCCGGTAAAAGGAAAATACGTAGAGGTACGTAAATTCCTGAACTGAGCCAGTTCCTTTCCGAAACGGCAAACGAGGCTCCCTGAAAGGTAAAAAAGAAACCGGGGATTTAGGGGGCAGGTCAGATCGAGATGTGATGGGTGGGAGGAACCGGCCCGAGGATTGGGACACTATGCACTGGCTGGAGAACAGAGGAACGATCCCGGTGGTGGAGATACCGGTCGATATCGTCAGGGGGAGTAAGCATCCAGACCCCTCCCCCGGCCCCTCCCCAAATCCTGCGAATTTAGGGTGGGGAGCAGGTCCGGGCGGGTCGGAGGGAGGTTTATGAGACGAGAGAATTTGGTCAGGGTGGTTCCGGGCATGGTATTGGCTTCGTGAGACCCGCCCCTACGAAAATCCATCAGGAATCCGCGGGAATCCGTTTTGACAAAGAATTTTCGAATCCGATTGGATTTTCCACCCGGGGGGATTGCCACGGGTCCCGTCCCGGCTCGTCGCAATTACATTTTCATTTTGGAACCGGCTCTGCCCAAAAAGCGTCATAAAGTACCGTTGCATGGCGC
>CAZSPX010000047.1:3899-12060 GCA_964608885.1 uncultured Anaerolineaceae bacterium
TCATTTTGGAACCGGCTCTGCCCAAAAAGCGTCATAAAGTACCGTTGCATGGCGCAATTTTGTGCGCTATGATGGATGCATGGCGGGCGGGCCGTGCGGTCTGCAGGCCATGTTCAGGAGCCGGGAAAAGCCCGGTTCGCTTCGTGCTGGAGGCGGATATGTTCTGGCGCAGGCTTTTGGTCATCGTCATGGCAGTGGGGTTGTCACTTCCCGGGCCAACGCCCGCATTCGCGGCGGCGACGCCGTGCAACCGGGCCCAGTTCGTCTCGGATATCAGCGTCCCCGATGGCAGCACGGTGGTGCCGGGGGCGGTCTTCACAAAGATCTGGCGGCTCAAGAACATCGGGACGTGTACCTGGACGACCGCCTACAGTCTCGTCTTCGACAGCGGCTCACAGATGAGCGGGCCAACGCCCGTGAACCTGCCCAAGTCCGTGCCGCCGGGGCAACAGGTGGACCTGGCTGCGACGCTGGCAGCGCCCTCCGAGCCGGGGGGCTACCGGGGCTACTGGAAGCTGGGGGACGCGTCAGGTAACCGCTTCGGCATGGGGACCGCGGCGGACGGGGCCTTCTGGGTGGATATCACTGTACAGGACAGCTCCACAGTCGTTTATGACCTTGCGGTGTTCGCGACGTATGCCAACTGGAAGAGCGGGGCTGGACCGCTGCCGTATCCCGGCACGCCCGGCGACCTGCGCGGCTACGCCCAGCGCCTCGACTACGTGACTACCGAGGAGGGTGCATTCAGCTCCGCGCCCAGCCTGATCACCGTACCGCAGACCCGGACGGACGGCAATATCCAGGGGGTGTATCCCCCGTTCACGGTGCAGAAGGGCGATCGGTTCCAGGTGGGGGTGGGATGCGAGTTCGGCTCGAACTGCTACGTTACGTACCGGCTGGATTACGTTAACGCGGCCGGCGTCACGCGTAATTTTTGGACCCGCCGCGAGGCAAACGATAAGCGCGTCTTCCAGGCAAACCTGGATCTTACTCCGCTGGCAGGGCAGACTGTCCAGTTCACCCTGACGCTGCTCGCCACCGGGTCACCGACGGGCGACCGCGCCCTGTGGGTGGCCCCGCGTATCGTGCGCACCATCCCGGTGACCCCTCCGCCCACACCAGTGGGGATCCCGGTGCTGACGCCCACGCCGCCCCCGTTCGGCGCGCCGCCGCCAGAGATCAACCCCTCTGCCTGCGACAAGGCCGCCTTTGTGGTCGATGTGACCGTTCCGGACGGAACCTACTTTGCCCCCGGGGCGGCCTTCAGCAAGACATGGCGGCTGAAGAACACGGGGACCTGCACCTGGACGACCTCCTACAAAGCCTACTTCTACACCGGAGAGCAGATGGGCGCTCCCAACGCCGTCAACATGCCGAAGCAGGTGCGCCGCGGCGAGACCGTTGACCTGACGATCAACATGACCGCGCCCGAGAGCCCCGGCCTGCACCGCGGCGATTGGGTGCTGAGCAACGCCGAGGGCTTCCTGTTCGGGACGGGCTCCCCGGCGGTCAACCCCTTCTGGCTGCAGATCAACGTAGCGGGCGGGACCGCCCAGGGGAACGGCTATGACTTCGCCGCGAACGCCTGCGCCGCGCAGTGGCGCAACGGCAGCGTGAACCTGCCCTGCCCCGGCAGCGATGGGGACGCCAACGGTTTCGTCATCCCTCAGGACACCCCGCACCTGGAGGACGGGACGTTCGCCACCCTGCCGGGCCTGCTGGTGGTTCCGCGCAACCGCTTCGATGGCTATACCCAGGGCGTCTACCCGGCATTCACGGTGCAGCCCGGCGACCGCTTCCAGGCGATGGTCGGTTGCGAGTTCGGCGCCAAGTGCTACGTCACCTTCCGGCTGGATTATATGAACGCGGCCGGGAAGGTCAGCACCCTCTCAAGCTGGAGGGAACGCAGCGAGGGCCGCTTCCTCAACGTGGACCAGGACCTCAGCACGCTGGCGGGACAGAGCGTGCGCTTCATCCTGACCCTCTCGGCAGCCGGCTCAACCACCGGGGACCGGGCCATCTGGGGCGCGCCGCACATCCAGCGGCGGGCCGTGGTGCTGCCGATCACGCCGACGCCCACAGCGAGTCCCACGCTGCCCCCGCCCGGCGACGACTGGCTGACCTACACCAGCCTCAACTATGCCTACCAGTTCCGCTACCCGGCGCAATCCGTGGTGAGCGAGGAGAACGAGTTCGGTGCGCGCATCGACCTGCCCTTCACACCAGGCACCAACCTGCGCGAGAAATACCTGCAGCTGCAGGTCCAGATCGACCCGGCCGTGTGCCGCACACCGGCCGCGGGCGGCATCCCGCCTACACCGCCGGTGACGGTGGTCATCAACGGGCTCACCTTCCTGAAGGAGACCTGGCTGGAGGGCGTCACCGGGCGGAGCTATGATTGGACATCCTACTCCACCCAGCAGGGACCCGTGTGTGTCAGCTTTGGCTTTGTGCTGAAATCCCTCAACCCGGGCGCGATGGATTCGCCTCCACCGCAGTTTGACAAGGCCGCCGAGTCGGCCGTCTTTGGGCAGATCGTCAACAGCTTCTTCTGGCTGCCCGGAACGGCGACACCGACTCCCACCGTCCCGCCCATCCCTGAGGACTGGGTGACCGGGTCGGCCGATCACATCCGCTTTAAATATCCATCCAATGCGCAGGTCATCGAGCAGACCAACGAGCACGTGCGCATCAACCTGCCGTTCACGGCGGGGACGAACCTGCACGAGAAGTACCTGGATGTGCGGATCATCGACAACCCCACCACCTGCACGAACGCCCTCAACACACAGGCCCAGTTCAGCGAGAACGTGACGATCAACGGCGTGCAGTTCCTGAAGGAGAGCGGCGGCGAGGGCGCGGCAGGCAACCAGTATGACTGGGTGGCCTACTCCAGCCTGCGGAACGGCGTGTGCGCCAGCATGGGATTCGTGCTGCACTCGGTCAACCCGGGCGCCCTTCCCACACCGCCCCCGCTGTTCGATAAGACCGCCGAGTCGGTGGTGTTCGACCAGATCATGAGCGTTTTCCTGTGGCTGATCCCGCCGCCGGTCACGGTCACGCCGCCGACGCCGACCGATACGCCCATCGTGACACCCCCTCCGCCCAATACCGGCTGGCTGAACTACATCAATACGCCCTACCATTTCCGGTTCCAGTATCCACAGGATGCGACGATCGCATCCC
Source organism: uncultured Anaerolineaceae bacterium (assembly GCA_964608885.1). Classification (GTDB taxonomy): domain Bacteria; phylum Chloroflexota; class Anaerolineae; order Anaerolineales; family Villigracilaceae; genus JACPVF01. Next base: position 7,086 of record CAZSPX010000047.1, read on the forward strand.
AGATGGACGACTACGCGCGCATCGACCTCACGATCGTTCCGGGGACCAACCTGCGCGAGAAATACTTGCAGGTCTACGTGATCCAGAACCCCGCCGTCTGCCGCAGCCCGCTGGCCATCCTTTCGATGCCGCAGTCCTCGGGAGACGTGGTCTTCAACGGCCTCACCTTCCTGAAGGAGATCGGCGAGGAAGGCGCGGCCGGGAACATCTACAAGTGGACGGCCTACTCCGTCCAGCAGGGCAGCACCTGCGTGAGCTTCAACTTTGCGCTGCATTCCCTCAATATCGGGAATTTCGAGACCCCGCCCCCGGCGTTCGATGAGGCCGCCGAGAAGCAGGTCTTCGATCAGATCGTGAGCAGCTTTGCCTGGGGAACCACGCCCCCCATTGTCACTCCCATCGTGACCCCCACCGATACGCCTGCACCGGGCGCGCTGCCGGACCTGGCGCCTGGCTGGCTGCGGATCGAGCTGAGCAACCCGAGCTGCCTGAGGTATGGCGACGGGCTGGGAGGGCGGATACAGATCCTCAACAACGGGTCCGCGGCGGCTTCGAGCTTTGTGGTCCGCTTCGGGGAATCCGAGCAGACGGTTCCCGGGCTTGGCCCCGGCGAATCGACGGTGCTGTTCTTCCCGAACTATATGTACACGATGGGCTCGGTGACGACCATCGTGGATGCAACCGGGCTGGTGGCGGAGAGCAACGAGACAAATAACACGCGCACCGACACACCGGCCATTCCCACTGCTCCGCTGCCCTGCCCGGAGTCTCCCACTCCCGGCGTACTGACGGGCCCGTACGCGGTGGTGCTGACGGGCGCGCTGCCGATCCACCTGGAGGCGGGGACGGCCAGCCCGGTGGTCGGGTCCTTCCCACCGGATACGGTCAACATCATGCGCACCGGCGTGAACCAGGGCGCAGATGGAATCCCGTGGGTGCAGGTGGTGCGCCCGGACGGCGCCCTTGGCTGGGTGGACTTCAACTACATCACCGAGTACGTGCCGCGCGAGACCTTCTGCGCGGACGGGCGCGTTACCAGCATGATCTCAGCGATACGGGATGCCGTGGCGGCTTCCAACGGAATCCAGTTTGCCTCGCTGGTAAGCCCGAAGCACGGCGTTCTGGTGAACAAGTGGAGCAACGCCGCGCCAGTCGCCTACACCAATTACACGGCGCAATCCATCTTCACAGACGGGACCTCCCATGATTGGGGAACGGCCGAGGGGGCGGGTGGGCCGTCCCAAACCGGGACCTTCGCCGAGGTCGTCCAGCCGCAGCTCGCGGAGGTGCTGGGCTCAGCGTACCAGCTTTCCTGCGATGACCCCGCCAATGCAAGCATGTTCCCGCGGGCCTGGCCGTATATGAACATCCACTATTACGCGGTGGTCAAGCCGGGTGAGACCAATGTACTGGACTGGAGGATCTGGCTGCTGGGGTTTGAGTACGCGGACGGGCAGCCCTTCCTCTTCAGCACGATCTATTACGTATGGGCGCCTTAAGGGCGCAGGTGTTGTACCCCAATGAAGAACCGCCCCGAAGCACCAGCTCCGGGGCGGTTCGTTCAGGCGGGAGATTTGCGGGTCACATCGCGCTGTGCATGAAGTCCGCCAGGTCGGCGTGCAGAGCCTCCAGCGAAGGCAGGTGGATGTACATCATGTGGCCGGCCTCGTAGTAGCCCATGCTCACATTGCCGCGCACCGATTCGTGCAATCCCAGGTGGTTGAAGGTGTACTCGGTGGCGAAGTAGGGTGTCCCCAGGTCATAGTAGCCATTGGCAACGAAGACCTTTAGGTGCGGGTTGTAGGTCATGGCCTGGCGCAGGGTCTCGCCTACATGGACGAAGCTGCCCTCGAACTCGGCAAAGCTCCAGGGATGTACGAAACCGCTCAGGATCTCATAGGGCAGGTCGGTCTCAAACTTCAGCTCGGTGCGGATGTAGTCATAAAAGGCCGCGGTGTAAGGCCCCATCACGTTGGTGAGGAGGGGGTCGTATTCGGCGTGCTGGGTGACGCCGAGGCGGTCAATGCCGGTGAAGCGGCTGTCCAGCCGGCCGATGGTCTGCCCGCGCTCGCGCAGCAATTCCTTGAAGAAGTGCTGGTCATTGATGCGCAGGTTGGAGCGCTCGATGAAGGAGGCGGAGAGACCGGTGTAGCGCGCCAGCCTTTCCACTACCTCCGCGCGGCGGCGGGGGGAGAGCTGGTCGCCCTGGAGGAGGGCGGAGGCATACTCACCGAGGGCGAATTCCTCCACCTCCTTGAGGAAGGGCTGCAGCGGGCGGCGGAGGCGCAGGGCGTGATGATACCAGGCAGCCGCGGCATAAGCCGGCAGATAGAGGATATAGGGAACATCGTTATTGACCTGGAAGTCCAGGGTGGTGAAGTCCAGAACCGACGAAATGAGCATGATGCCGTTCAGGTACAGGCCGTGGCGATCCTGAAGATAGCCTGCCAGCCCGGCGGAGCGCGTGGTGCCGTAGCTCTCGCCGATCAGGAATTTGGGGGAGAGCCAGCGGGAATAGCGCGTGGTGTACAGGCGGATGAAATCGCCGACCGATTCGATATCCTTCCTGAAGCCGTGCCAGTCGCGTGGCTTCTGTCCCTCCACCGGGCGGGAGTAGCCCGTGCTGACGGGGTCGATAAACACCAGGTCGGTCTCTTCCAGCAGGGAATATTCGTTATCCACGAGGCGGAACGGGGGCCTGGGCAGGCTGCCGTCGAACTCCATCTCCACACGGCGCGGCCCCAGCAGACCCAGGTGCATCCACACGGAAGAGGAGCCCGGCCCGCCATTGAAGGAGAAGGTGATGGGGCGGCGCGAGCGGTCGCCCGCATCCTCGCGCGTGTAGGCTACGAAAAACACCTCGGCGCGCGCTTTGGGGCCCTCGGCTTCCTTGTCCCGGTCCGGGGTCTCCTCTCTGAGGACCATGGTCCCGGCGGTGACGGTGTACTTCAGCTCGCGGTCTCCGAGGATGAGGCTGTGATGCGTCTCGACCAGGTTGTCTTTTGGGGTGGGTTTCTCTTCCTTCTTCTCTTCGGCTTTGGGCGTCTCTTCTTTTTCGGGCATCATTCCTCCATGAAGGCGCCGCCATAGGCGGCAGGGACTATTATATCCGGGTCAGGCAGCCAGCCAGATGATACCGGCCGCGACCAGGCTGGCGACCAGGCTGAACACCGTCCCGATCAGAAAGCCGCGGAAGTGGAAGACGTAATCCTTGTAGGCGGGATGGCCCTCGCTGCCGGGGATGACGAAGAGGCGCGGGGTGATCGTACAGAAGATCAGCCAGTCGAGGACCAGCCAGTCCCACACGTTGAAGGCAAAGAAGATCCCGAAGGCATACATCAGCAGGGGGACGAAACCGGCCCCTGCATCACTGCGAGCCGCGTAGACGAAGGTGGCATATATGGGGAACAGCAGGAGGATGAGCAGGAAGGGCAGGCCCAGCAGGGTGGAAAGCCGCCTCTCTTCACTGGTCTTGGGGGGAACAACGGCCTTGATGGCAGGCGGGTAGTCCTGGAGCATCAGGCGGGGATTGTAAAGCACCAGTCCCAGCAGGAACAGGCTTGCCAGGGCAATATACAGGGCGGCATGCTGGAAAAAGAGGGATGGCATGTGGGCCTCCGAAACAAAGGATCCGGATCAAACCAAAGAGCTTATTTCCCCTTACGGCTGTTGACCAGCTGGTAGACCTCGCGCTTCCTCCAACCGGAGCGCTCCGCTAGATCTCCTGCCAGCTGCGAGGCGGAACTGCCCTGCTCAAGTCCCGTGAGGATAGCCTCCTTGAGCCGTGCTTCCGTCCACCTGTCCAGGCCCTCCTTGGACCTGCCCTCCACCACGAGGGTGAATTCCCCGCGAGCGGGTTGTGAGCGGAAATGTTCGAGCGCTGCATCGAGGGTGCCGCGCCAGTACTCCTCGAACATCTTGGTCATCTCGCGCGCCACCAGGACGCGGCGATCGCCAAGCTCCTCAACCAGGTCCTCAAGCGCTTCCGTGATCCGGTAGGGAGACTCAAGGAAAATGAGGGTGTAGGGGACGGACTCGACCTGGCGCAGCGCCTTTCGGCGCTCGGCGGCCTTATGCGGCAGATAGCCCAGATAAAGGAAGGAGTCGGTCGGCAGACCAGACACGGTCAGGGCGGCGATGGGAGCGGAGGCGCCGGGGATCGGAATGACCGGAAACCCGGCCTCGAGAGCGGACCGCACAAGCTCGTAGCCGGGGTCGTTGATGGCGGGCGAGCCGGCGTCCGAGACCAGGGCCACATCCCCCTCGCCCAGCTTTTCGAGGATGCCTTCCAGCCGGGAAAGCTTGTTGTGCTCGAAGTAGCTGCGCAGGGGCGTTTCGATCCCGAAATGCTTGAGCAGCCTGCCGGTATGGCGTGTATCCTCGGCGGCGATGAGCACCGCCTCCTTGAGGATGCGGACCGCACGGGGGGTCATGTCCTCCAGGTTGCCGATGGGGGTGGCCACAAGATAAAGAGTGCCCATGCAGGGATTTTATCACCCTGCTGGGTGCTATAATCCCCGCTTATTCGGAGGAGGCCGCATGTCTCAATTGGCCGCGGGAGAGTATGAAGCCCTGTTGAACGGCGTACGCATCCACTATTCAGTGTGGGGCAGCGGACCGGTCCTCCTGGCCCATTCGGGCGGACCCGGCATGGACGCCCGCACCTGGGGTGATCTTGCCGGGTTGGGGAAATACGCAACCCTGGTCGTCCTCCACCCGCGAGGCTCCGGGCTTTCGGGTCCCGCGCCTGAGGATGCCTACCTCCTGCCGGACTATGCTGCGGATGTGGAGGCGCTTCGCCGCCACCTGGGGCTGGAGAAGTTCAGCCTGATGGGCTGGTCACATGGGGGCATGGTCGCACAGCAGTATGCTTTCTCTCATCCGGAGGCCCTTTCCAAACTGATCCTGTTCGACACCTCGGCGTATTTCGGCGAATTCCTGGGGGATATCGAGGCGGCAGTGCAGGAGTTCAGGG
>CAZSPX010000047.1:12160-16198 GCA_964608885.1 uncultured Anaerolineaceae bacterium
CTTGGGGAGATCCACGTGCCCACCCTGGTGATCGTGGGACGGCACGATTTCATCACCAACGTGACCATGGCGGAGGAAATGGTGAGGCATATCCCCAATTCCCGGCTGGAGATCTTTGAGGACTCAGGGCATTTTGCCCTGGTGGAGGAACCCGAAAAATTCCGGGATCTGATCGGTGGCTTTGTGGAAGAGGCATAGAGGTGAGATGATCGTTGTTTCCGACATGATGGGTACATTGACCACGGGCTCACCGGTGCTTGGCCTGGTGGACTGGATCCGGCATCACCAGAGCAAATGGCAGGCGGAGCTTTACATGGCCTCCATCACCCCCTCGTATCTGGTCGCAAAACTCGGCTGGATCGACTGGCAGAAGTGGGGGCAGGACCTGATGATCGAAAGCCTTGGGATGGTGAGGGAGGCGACGCCTGAAAAGATGAGGGAGGTGGGGGAGTGGGCTGTGGAGCATAACCTGTGGAAGAAGCGCCGCGAGGATGTGGTGGAGCGCCTGACCTCCCTGCGGAATGAAGGCGCGCAGATCCATATAGCCAGCAGCGTGATCGAGCCGCTGATCGAGCCGTTTGCCCGGCGGATCGGGGCGCAGACGATCGGCACACCGGTCGAATACCGCTCCGGGCGCGTGCGCGTAGCCGCTGGACTCGTGGCGCAGGAACGCAAGATCCAGGAGGTTCTGAACCGGTTGGGGGTGGAGCAGGTGGACGCGGCCTACGGCGATACCTGGATGGACATCCCGCTGCTGGAACACGCGCGGCATCCGGTGGCCGTCTATCCCGATGCCCAACTGCGGACAACCGCGCTGGAGCGCGGCTGGGAGATCATGGGGGAACGCTGAGAGGTATTTAAAAGGGCTTGAAGATCATCAGCCAGAGGACGATCGCGGGAATGATATATCCGCTGATGATGAGCGGCATTACACTGGTCTTTTGCAGATGCGCGGCCACCTCCGCGGGGCTGGAGGGAGGTTCGGCCGGAAGGGTCTTGTTCCCCTTCATATACGGCAGGCCCACCAGCCGCCGAAGCTGCTTGTAGTGCGATTCGTTGAACCACGCCATATAGACAGCAGTCCCCAGCATGAGCACAATGGAAGCCCAGATATAACCCTTGTTCCATATGTGCACGAGGAAGGGCAGTATCAGGCCGGTCAGACCCATTACCACAAAGGTAATGGCCATGAGACTGATGCTTGATCCGGACAGATCAAGCAAAGCCCGGATGCGGGTGAAATCACTCTCCTTGCGCACCTGGAATGCCATGCCTGCCGAGGCGCCGTGGGCCAGGAAAAAGGTGATGGCAGCCAGAACATGCAGGAAAATCAGCCAGCGGATCAGCATATCCAACATATATAATTCCCTTCTTGTCCGATGGTAGTATTTTATGACAATAAATGTCCGATTTCAAGCGCCCGGGCTTTAGGCAGATGTATCCCCCTGGCGTTTCTGCTTGGCTGGGTGTTGAGCTCCTGCACGACTGCACCCGTGCTATCATCCCTGTGTGTCCCCTTCTACACTTTTCCCGATGAAGCCAGCGGTTACCCCGAGATCGAGTTCTCTGCCTCCGAGGGGACTCTCTGGGTCTTGTTGTTCGCACCGGATGGCGAGTTCCATGCCAATACGAAGGCGCGAATCCTATGGAAGATGACGGATGGAAGAGGGGATATCCACCTGATCGCCCTCCACGAGGATGGTACACAAACGGTTCCCACCGAGGGGCCTGTCTCTCGCGCCTGGCGTTCGGACTGGAAGCACCCGGGACAGGAGTGGGGGTCCGAATTCGACTTTCCGAAAGCCGGCTGCTGGCGCATCCTGGTCTCCCGCTGGCTGCTGGATACCGACAGGCCGGTCACCGGACAAATCGAGATCCAGGTGAGGCCATAGCACGGCAGAGAAGCCGGATGCTATAATCTCGCTTTACACCGCCCTCGGAGTGGAGCCTTCATGGAAAAATTGCTGGAAGAACATCTTAATACCCTGCAGACCTGCCACAATAACATCCTTTCCTCACTGCAGGGCCTGCCCGCGGAAGCGCTCGATTGGGTCCCCGGACCGGGTATGAATTCGCTGACGGTGCTGGTGTTCCATCTCACCGGCTCGGAGCGCTACTGGATCGGCGATGTAGCGATGGGGGAATTCTCGGGACGCAACCGGGAGGCTGAATTCCAGGCGCGAGGTGTGGAGGCGGAGGCGCTGCGCGCGCGGCTGAACGACAGCCTGGTTTATGCACGCAGTGCGCTTGGGCGCCTGAGCCTTGCACAGTTGGACCAGGAACGGCTGGCGCCCTCGGATGGGAGGAAGGTCACGGTGGCCTGGGCGCTGCTCCACGCGCTGGTGCACGTCTCGGAGCACGTGGGACACATCCAGATCACGCGGCAGTTGTGGGAACAGGAGCAGATGAGGGGGTAAAGCCTGCCGGGCCTGAGGAATAAAAAGGACGGGCGTCTTGACCGTCCTTGTGTGTTCTACACCCTCTCGCGGTTGAACTGGGTCTCGTACAGCTGGGAATACAATCCCCCCAGGGCGAGCAGCTCTGCGTGGGTGCCGCGCTCCACGATGCGGCCCCGGTCCATGACCAGGATCAGGTCGGCGGCGAGGATGGTGCTGAGGCGGTGGGCGATGACGATGCTGGTGCGGCCAGCCATGACGCGCCGCAGGGCGTCCTGGATGAGGGCCTCTGATTCGCTATCCAGGTGGCTGGTGGCTTCGTCCAGGACGAGGATGCGCGGATCCTTGAGGATCACGCGGGCCAGGGCAATGCGCTGTTTCTCGCCGCCGCTGAGGCGGTAGCCGCGCTCGCCCACAACTGTGTCGTAGCCATCGGAAAGGCCCATCACGAAATTATGGATGTTGGCCGCCTGTGCGGCGGCCTCGATCTCGGCCTGGGAGGCGTCGGGCTTGGCATACACCAGGTTGGTGCGTATGGTGTCGTGGAAGAGGTAGTTTTCCTGGGTCACCATGCCGATGGCCGCGGAGAGCGAATCGAGGCTGACCTCACGCAGGTCGTGCCCGTCAATGCGGATGGCGCCGCCGGTGGGGTCGTAGAGGCGCGGGATCAGGTAGGTGAGGGTGGTCTTGCCCGCGCCGGAGGGTCCCACCAGGGCGACGAGCTGGCCGGGCCGGGCGGTAAAGGAGATCGCCTCGAGGGCGGTGTCGCGCGCCTGAGAGAGGGGGGCTTCCGCAGCCTCCTCCTCGTCGTTGGATGGGCCGGGTTTGCGTTCATCCAGCGAGAGCACGGCCTTCACATCCTCCATCTTCCCGTAGCGCTTCACCTCACTGAGGAGCCTGGACTCGTCAATACGGTAGTCGAAGGTCACATCCTCAAACTGGAGCTCGCCGCGGACGTCCTTGAGCACGTAAGGGGGATCCTTTTCCACGATGTCGAGGGGCAGATCAATGACCTCGAAAACGCGCTCAAAGGAGACCATGCTGGTGCTGAACTCGACCGGCGCACCCGCCAGCCCCTGGAGGGCCCCGTAGAGCTGGTTCAGGTAAGAGCCAAAGGCCACGATGGTGCCGATGGTGAAGGCCCCGGTGATGACGTAATACCCGCCCAGGCCATAGACCAGCGCCGTGCCCACTGCGCCCACCAGTCCGAGCATGACGAAGAAACTGGAGCCGACGACCGCGCGCCGCACACCGATATCGCGCACGTTGGCGGCACGCTGGCGGAAACGAGCTTCTTCCTCGTGAGAACGGCCGAAGAGCTTAACCAGCAGCGCCCCGCCGATGTTAAGGGTCTCGTTCATGTGGGCGTTCATCTGGGCGTTCAGTTCCATGGCGCGCCGGGCGATATCGCGCAGGACGGTCCCCAGCCGCTGTGCGAACAGGATAAAGAGCGGCAGGATGACCAGGCTGGCAAGCGTCAGCCTCCATTCCAGGGTGAACATGACGATGAGGATCGCAACCGTTTCGACCAGGTTGGTGACGATGCCCACAATGGTATTGCTGATGGCGTTCTGTGCGCCCACCACGTCGTTGTTCAGCCTGCTCATCAGCTCGCCCACCTTCGTGTTGGTGAAGAAGCGCA